>JAYVME010000468.1:0-7513 GCA_043759115.1 Betaproteobacteria bacterium
CCCGCCTGCATTCGTTGACGGAGCAGGCGGGTCGCCTGCGCTACCGTTATTTTTAATGCGCGCTAATTTTCTGAGAAGATCTCGTTCGTTTGCATGCCGGCGCGCACGAACGTGGTGCGCTTGGTGAGTTCTTTTAACGTGCGCGCGCCGACATAGGTGCAGGCGGAGCGCAGGCCGCCCAGCACGTCCTGCACCGAGTCGGCAACCGGACCGCGATACGCTACGAGGACTTCCTTGCCTTCGGCGGCGCGGTAGTGCGCAACACCCCCCGCGTATTTTTCCATCGCGGTGCGCGAGCTCATGCCGTAGAAGCGCTTGAATTGCAGCCCGTCCTGCTCGACGATGTCGCCCGCACACTCGGCGTGACCGGCGAGCATCCCGCCCAGCATCACGAAATCCGCCCCGCCGCCAAACGCTTTGGCCACATCGCCGGGCGAGGTGCAGCCGCCGTCGGCGCAGATGCGGCCGCCGAGTCCGTGCGCGGCGTCGGCACATTCGATCACCGCCGACAACTGCGGATAACCGACGCCGGTCATGCTGCGCGTGGTACACACCGAACCGGGGCCGATGCCGACCTTGACGATGTCGGCGCCGGACAGTATCAGCTCCTCGGTCATTTCACCGGTTACGACGTTGCCGGCCATCAGGGTGATCTGCGGATAGGCCTCGCGGAATTTCGCGACGAATCCGACGAAGCTCTCGGTATAGCCGTTGGCGACGTCGATGCACACGTAGCGGATGGCGTTGCCGGCGCGGCGCATGACCTTCGCGAATTTGTCGCGGTCGTGTTGGGTGATGCCCATCGAATAGAATGCGTTCGATTTGATTTTCAGCGTCTTGAAGAATGCGACGAGTTCGTCGACGTCATAATGCTTGTGCAGCGCCACCGACAGGCCGAACGCCGCGAACGCGCGCGCCATTTCGAACGTGCCGACCGTATCCATGTTCGCGGCGATGACAGGCACGCCGCTATAACTGTTGTTCGAGTGCTTGAAGCTGAACTTGCGCGTGATGTCGACTTCCGCGCGCGAGGGCAGCGCCGAGCGCTTGGGGCGGATCAGGACGTCCTTGAAGTCGAGCTTGATCTCGTGGTCTATGTGCATGGGGAATAGGGGATCGGGAATTGGCCGCTGCCAGCATCCACCGCGCCCGCGTTGCAGTCAAGCGTACATTTGTGCCGCACGACCGGATGAGATGCGCCGGTCTCGTAGCGGACGGCATGATCGCGTTATCATACGCGTTCGGCGGCCTGCTGTACGGGCGCACTCTCGACACGGTTCCCGGCCGGCTGATCGTGCAGGCGTGGCGGTCGGCGAACTTTCGCAAGAGCGATGTCGATTCGACGTTGATACTGCGGTTCATGCCGATGGGCAGGAAGGGACGCATAGTGCTCACCCACGTCAACGTGCCGGATCACGACCATCGCGGCGTCACCAACGGCTGGAAAAAATATTACTGGCGGCCGTGGCGAAAATTTCTGGCTTCCCGCTGAGTTGCCGGCGCGTATTACAATCGTGTATGCGGATCAGAGTTGTCGACAATAGCGTTTGGGTCGAAAAGGGGGAACTTAGATGCGGCAGATATTCGATTCGGTGACCGACGTTTCACTGTGGTTTGCGTCGCAGGGTTTCTTCATTACCTTGATCCTGGCTTTGATTCCCTACGCGCTGATTACATTTCCGATCCAGTACTGGATACGAAAGCTGCTCGCCAAACATGAATTTGAAAACAATGATTTTGCCTATCCGATGGTGGCCGGCATACTCAACGGAGTGACCGGACTGACGATCGCGTTCGTCGTCGTCACACTTTGGAACCATCATCGCGAGCAGGATGGCATTCTGAAGAAGGAGGCGCAGGCCATTGAGAACATTCATATGGATCTGCGGCACGATACCCGCATGATGCGGGAGGCCGAACGCGCGCTGGTTTTATATGTTCAGACTGTCGCCACCATGGAATTCAACCAAGAGTCGCGCCAGCAAGGCTCCGAAGATGCGGTAAAATATCTGGACGCGATATACAAGATTTGCCAGGGTATCAAGGATCCGTTGGCGCGCTCCCACGCGATGAGCGAACTTGCGGCGCTCAGCAGCTACAGGCATCAGCGGCTGTCCGGCACCTTTCACAGCCCCATACACCCCGCGCTCTGGTTGACGGTAGTGCTGCTGACTTTTCTGACGCTGATCAATGTCGTTATGTTCAATTCCAAGAAAAGCGGCTACATCGCCGTGTCCATCGGGTCGGTTGCGTATGCATTGATACTGACGCTGGCAAATCAGCTCGAATATCCTTATCTGGGGCCGCTGTCGGTATCCATAGACCCGCTTTACCTCTTGCTGCAGAAGTATGAGAATCCGTGACAACTGTACTCGTTTGCATCGGGTGAGGCGTTAAAGATACGGTTGTGTCGGCATCGGCGACGCGCAGGGTGGGTGTAGTAAGGAATGGCGCCGCGTTTCGACCAAGGTAGAGTCAAGAAGTGCCTAAATCACTGTTTACAGGAGGTTCCATGGACCAGAAAACTGTCATACGCTCCGCCCTGATGGGGCTTATCGCGATCGGGGTCGCCGGCGCTAGCACCGCGCAGGCGCAGTCTACCCCCAAGGAAAAATGCTACGGCGTGTCCAAAGCCGGCCAGAATGATTGCGCCGCGGGCAAGAACTCGTGCGCGGGCACCTCCAAGAAGGATAACGACCCGACTGCCTGGAAGCTCGTCGCCAAAGGCACTTGCGACAAAATGGGCGGCAAGTTGTCCGCACCCAAGACTTAGCGAAGCTCTGAAAAGTCCAACGCTCACCGTTCTTCGGCTTCTCACCTTACCCCTCACGCCTCCTCGCTCCCCACGCTCATCATCAGCTATAACGCTTAACGTTATATAACGAACGGCGTTATAGTTGGCCATGATCCTGGGTTTTCGGAGCAAAGAAACCGGACCCGCCAACGTAGAGATTGTGGATTACCACTAAAGGAACTGCCATGGCCAAATTGAAGAACGTCCACCCCGGGGAAGTGTTGCTGGAAGAATTTCTCGTCCCCATGAATCTGAGCCAGAATGCCCTGGCGCGCGCGATCGGCGTCGCGCCGCGCCGCATCAATGAGATCGTGCTCGGCAAGCGCGCGATCACCGCGGATACCGCGCTGCGCCTTGCCAAGACATTCGGTACCTCGGAAGGCTTCTGGCTTGGACTCCAGGCAGATTACGATTTGGAGGAAACGCGCAAGATCATTGGAAAAGACCTTGCCCACGTCAAGCGGATTGCGGCATAGCGGATTAATGTTGCGAACGCCAGCAGTCTTCAACGGCGAGCTAACCTCGATCGCATTCGCCAGTTGAATCGGCGTATGCAACTCTGCAATTCAGCGGCAATGATTTCTAGTTCGGCTCGTCTGTCCCTGGCGACATTTTTTGAGGGGTTCGAAGGCGACCACGCACCGACCGGGCAGTTTACAAAGATCATTGCGATCAACGAAGGTAACGTCGACGCGGAATGCGCATTAGTCGGGCGAAATTCCGGCAAGGGGATAAAATAGCCGCGTGCGCCAGTCATAAGCGCGAAAGGTAAACATCATGATCGAAGTCCTGGAAAGACCCGCTGCCGGCCCGGTGATCCGTTTGCATGAAGCGGACAACGTGGTGATCGCACGCGCGAATGTCGAGATCGGCGCCAAGCTGGGCGACGGACTCACCTGCCGCAGCCAGGTGCCGTCCGGTCACAAGATCGCCACGCGCGCCATCAAGCAGGGCGAGCCCATATTGAAATATAACGTGACGATCGGCTTTGCCGCGACCGACATCGCGCCGGGCGCATTCGTGCATACGCACAACATGGAGTTCCGCGAGTTTGACCGCGACTATGCGTATGCGCAGGATTATCGTCCGGTGCAATTGATTCCGGAAAGCGAACGCGCGACCTTCATGGGCATCGTGCGCGCGAACGGCCAGGTCGCCACGCGCAATTACATCGGCGTGCTGTCCACCGTCAATTGCTCCGCAACCGTCGTGCACAAAGTCGCCGAGTATTTCACGCCCGAGCGGCTCGCCGAATTTCCCAACGTCGACGGCGTGGTCGCCTTCGCGCACGCCACCGGCTGCGGCATGGAGATGACGGGCGAACCGATGGATCTCCTGCGCCGCACGATGGCGGGGTATGCGCTGCACGCCAATCTTGCTTCGGCGTTGGTCATCGGCCTCGGCTGCGAACGCAACCAGGTCAGCAAATTATTCAAGGAGCAGGGCCTGGAGACGAGTTCGCGTTTACGCTCGTTCGTCATGCAGGACGAGGGCGGCACGACCAAATCGATTGCGGCCGGCGTCGCGGCGGTTAAGGAGATGCTGCCGGAAGCCAACCGCGTCACGCGCACGCGCGTTCCCGCGAGCCACATCATGGTGGGATTGCAATGCGGCGGCTCGGACGGTTTTTCGTCGATCACCGCCAATCCGGCGCTGGGCGCCGCGATGGATATTCTGGTGCGTCACGGCGGCACCGCGATTTTGTCGGAGACGCCGGAAATCTACGGCGTCGAGCATACGCTCACGCGCCGCGCGCGGTCGCGCGAAGTGGGCGAGAAGTTGATCGAGCGCATCCGCTGGTGGAAAGACGAATATACGGTCGGGCGCGACACGCAGATCAACGGCAACGTGAGCCCGGGCAACCAGACCGGGGGCCTCGCGAACATATTCGAGAAGTCGCTGGGCTCGTCGATGAAAGGCGGCACCGGGCCCTTGATGGAGGTTTATCGCTACGCCGAACCGGTGAAGCAGCCAGGACTCGTGTTCATGGACACGCCGGGGTTCGATCCGTGCTCCGCCACCGGGCAAATCGCGGGCGGCGCCAACGTCATCATGTTCACCACCGGACGCGGCTCGATGTTCGGCGCGAAACCGGTGCCCTCGATCAAGCTCGCGACCAACACGCCCATGTACAACCGCCTGAAAGACGACATGGACATCAACTGCGGCGGCATACTCGACGGCAGCAAGTCGATGCAGCAGATGGGTCAGGAAATTTTCGAGGAACTGCTGCGCACCGTGTCGGGCGAAAAAACCAAGAGCGAAATTCTCGGCCTCGGCGACCACGAGTTCGTGCCGTGGAATATCGGCGTCACGGGGTGACGCCGCAACCCCTGCGCGGAATCCTGACGCGCAAGGCTCGCGCGTCAGGCCGGACTGCCCGCCTATTGAATCGCGAGGATTCTAAATATCACCTTGGCGCCGGGCCTCAAGGCGCACATCGCAGGGGGCTTGTTCATGTTGATGACGGGCGGGTTGGCGTTGACGAGCTGCAACTCATAATCCTAGAAACGGCAGTTGAAATTCGCGTTTAAACGCAAGGCGTTGAGCATTAAACGTTTTCAACTACTCCGCATTTAACCAAAAGGGTGATTTTATTAATTACGTCAAGTGCTTGAAGAATTGTGCAATACCCCATTTTGGACCGTCTCATCAGCTTCTTACCAGTTTGCCATCGATTACTTTCACTTTATCGCCGACTGCGTACGGGGGCGTCGCATTAAATGTAAACGATTGGAAGGTGCCGTCATCCATTCGTACCGACACCTTGTAGTCCTTGGTGGACTTCACACGTTTTTCGACTTCGTTGCCGGCGACCGCCCCCCCCACCGCGCCAACCACCGTCGCCGCGGTATTGCCGCGGCCACTGCCTATCTGATTGCCGATCAGTCCGCCAACGACGGCGCCGCCGACGGCGCCGATACCGGTGCCGGCGCCTTTAACGTCCTGCACATCGATCGCATCGATTACGCCGCATTCGGTGCATACCCGCGCCGTTGCAGGTTTCGCCGCCGGCTCATTTGCCGCAACATGGGTTTTGGCCGGCCGCGGTTCGCTCGCCGGCTTGTGTGCGGCAGGCGCGGGCGCACGCGCGGTTTCGGGTGCGGCCGCGGTTTTCGGGGCGGTTTTGCTTAAATCGTCGATCGACGACTTTGAACTCGGAATTACGCCGGTCATTACCCCCACGCCGACGGCGCTGAACAGGATTACCGCGACCGAAGCGGCGGCGATTAACGGATTGATCTTGCGATTCTCTTCAGACATGGGACACCTCCGGTTGTTGTTACATGCAAAGTAGCTACCCGCAATAACGCGCGAGCGAGGCAAAAGCATACGCGGGCGCGATCAAATGGCAGAATAATGCTCGCTCACGATGTACAACAGGAACTATGACACAGGTCATCATTGTAACGTTTTGTAACTTTTACAATTCCTGTTTGACCAGTCTGAGCAGATGCACCTCTTTTGTCTTGTTGACGATGCGATAGCGTAAGGTGGGCATGGCAGGAAGTCTTTGCTGGTCAGGTTGCGCCAAGTTTTGCGCGGGCGGGTGCTGCGTTCCTGTCAAGCCTGCTTCACCGCGGCTACGGAATCGCGTATCCACGCGGTGACGGTCGCCGCGTTTTGCTGCGGCGGCATGAGCGGGGAGAGCAGCGAACCCGGAATCAGTTCGCGCAGCGCGTGCGCGGATGACGTCGAGTGCGATGCATCATCGCCGCTCATGATGAAGGACGGCAATTGGATCGCCATCAGTTGCTCGCCGGTCGCGCCCGCCCGACAGCCCCGCTTCGCGGCGGTCGTAGGCGATCAGGGTGAAATCTTTCGCAAGTGTGTCGAGCGGGCGCAAATCCTTCCACACGCCGCGCGTCGGCCAGCCGTCGATATTCGAATCGAAACCGCCGGGCGCGAGCATGACGAGCGGCGGGTTTGCGTACTACTTGTGCCAGGAATCGCGCAGCGTCACCGCGCGATTGAATACCGGCGCGCCGGTTTTAGAGTCGACGCGGTCCGCGATAAAGTAGCCGTGGCGCTCGAACTGGAAATGTTCCTCCGGCCGCGCGTTCTGCAGCGCGGGTTCGAGCTGCGCGGTGATGATCTTCTTCGACCCGGGATTCAGGTCCTGCATGTAATCGCGATCGCTGGCACCGGGGTGCGGTTCTTTAAACAGGCGGTCGAAGAGCCGCACTTCCCCTGCATAAGCGTGACGCGCGCAAATCCAGTGGATGTTGCCCTTGACCTTATGGGTGTCGGAACCCGGCGTGCCGGACTTGCTGTCGGGGAAATAATTGCAGTGGACGGCAACGATATTGCCGGCGGAGTCCTTGTCGCAGCCGGTGCATTCGACCACGAAGCCATAGCGCAGGCGCACCTTGTTGCCGGGAAACAAACGGAAGTAACCTTTGCTCGGGGTTTCCATGAAGTCTTCGCGCTCTATCCACAGTTCTTTTGAGAACGGCACCGCGCGCTTGCCCCAGTCCGGTTTTTGCGGATGATTGGGCGGATGGCATTCTTCTTCTTGTGTATCGGGATAGTTGTCGATTACGAGTCTGACCGGGTCGAGTACGGCGACGCGGCGGGGTGCGACCTCGTTCAGATGTTCGCGCAGGCAGTCTTCGAGCACCGAAAAATCGATCCAGCCATCGGATTTCGAAACGCCGATGCGCTCCGCGAACAAGCGGAAACCTTCCGGCGTGTAGCCGCGGCGGCGTGCGCCGATAA
>JAYVME010000469.1:0-3207 GCA_043759115.1 Betaproteobacteria bacterium
GCCGCGTCCGGATCATATCGTCATCGTATTCGAGGAAAATCGCGCCTACACACACATTATCGGCAACATGGCGGCGCCTTATATCAACACGCTGGCGAACCGCGGTGCGCTGTTCGCGCAATCGTACGGGGTTGCGCATCCGAGCCAGCCGAACTACCTTGCTTTTTTCTCGGGTTCCACGCACGGCGTTGCCGACAACGCGTGCCCGCACCGCTTATCGGGAGCAAACCTGGCCAGCGCCTTGCTTCAAGCGGGGCTGACATTCGGCATCTATTCCGAAGACCTCCCGGCCGTCGGTTACGCGGGGTGCCGCCATCTCAATTACGAGCGCAAACACAATCCGGCGGTGAACTGGCAGGGTGTCAACCTGCCGCCCGCGGTGAACATGCCGTTCACCAGCTTTCCCGCGGAATACGCGAAACTGCCGACCGTTTCGATTGTCGTGCCGAACCAGGAAAACGACATGCACAACGGCGTCGAGCCCGCCACCATCATCCGCGGCGACCAGTGGCTACGCGCCAATCTCGACGCCTATGTGCGCTGGGCGGATAGGCACAATAGTCTTCTGATCGTAACGTGGGATGAGGACGACGACTCCGCGAACAATCGCATTCCGACGATATTTATCGGACCCATGGTAAAGAATGGCGTTTACGCGCAACGCATCGACCACTACGGCGTTTTGCACACCCTGCTGGAGATGTACGGGTTGGCGCCGCTCGGGAAGAGCGCCGGCGCGGCGCCGATTGATTATGTGTGGACGCCGGTCGCGCCAAAGGCCGGCAGCATGAGCAGGTGAGCGCACAGGATTGCCCGACCGCAAGCCGCACCGCTACAATGAATTGCCATCACCAATCCGACACGGGAGGCTGAATTCGATGCGCCCACCATCGCGGAAACACTGCCCGGCTACGATTCGCGCGGGTGGTTTGGTTTTCTCGCGCCGGCCGGCACGCCGCGCGAAATCGTCACGCTGCTCAATCAGGAGATCAACCGCGCAATCATGCTGCCGGACGTCAGGGACAAACTCGTCTCGGCGGGGCTCATCATCGTCTCCGAGCCGCCGGAGTTTTTCGCGGCCGCGATCAAAAGCGATTACGCGAAGTACGGCAAGCTGATCCGCGACATCGGGTTTCAGCCGCAGTAAGGCAAAGGCAGGGAGAGGCGCCGGGCGCGAGGCGAGAGGCGGAAGGAGTGCCTAGCGGTTCTTCCCCTGCGCGACGTCCATGATCATGCGCGTGAGCAGATAGAGGCGCGGTTCGATCGAGTCGATATTGACGTATTCCGCGTCGTTCGAATGCGCGCCGAAGCCCTGTAGTCCGAAGCGCTCGATGACGGGCGCCTGGGTTTTGAGCGCGGCGAACGCGGCATCGGTGCCGCCGCCTTCGGCGACATCACCGACGATGAGGTCCTTGCCCAATTCCTTATAGATGCTCTGCGCGTGCTTGGCGAGCGCCGCGTTGGCCGCGGTGAGTTCAAGCGGCGGACGCCGGCGCTCGAACGTCATCTGCACTTTCGTGTCGGCTATGAGCTGGTTCTTTATGCGTTCCCTCACCTTTTGCTCGATGCCGTCGTAATCGGCGACGCGCAACACGCGGACATCGGCGGTGGCCGACGCGATCGCCGGAATCACGTTGCGGTTGGTGCCGGCGCTGGCAACCGTCCAGTTCATCTTGAGGCCGGTCGCGGGATCGGACAGATCGCGTGTTTGCAGTATCTGATGTGCCAGTTCGTAAAGCGCATTGCGTCCGTTTTCCGGCGAACTGCCCGCGTGCGACGCGCGGCCCTGCACGTTGAGCACCACCGCGGCAATTCCGGCGGTGGTCAGCGACAGCTTGTCCGAATCGACGCGCGAGCCTTCACACGAGAACACGGCATCATGTTCGCCGCCCAACTTGGTCAGCATCGCGCGCGAGCCCGGGGAGCTGACTTCCTCGTCGGCGTTGATCAACACGGTCACGAGACCGTAATCGCGGAAGTTCATCGCCTTCAACACGGCCAGCGTGTGCAGTATGACGGCGATGCCCTGCTTGTCGTCGGCGATGCCCAGACCATAGGCGCGGTTACCGTCGATGCGAAACGGCTGATTGGCCAGCATCCCGCGCAGGTAGACGGTGTCCATATGCGCGATGAGCATGATTTTCTTCGTGCCGGTGCCGGTAAAGCGCGCAAGCACCATGCGGCCGATTTTCTTCGGCGTGTCGACCATGGGGTAGATATCGGCGGGATCGGGTTCGACGAACTCGACCGCGCCGCCGAGCGCGCGCAGGCGGCCCGCGATCAGCTCGCTGATTTTATCGAGGCCATCGCGGTCACCGCTGCCGGATTCGATGGACACGAGGTCTTTCAGCGTGTCGAGCAGCGGCGCCTTTTCTTTTTCGCGAGCGACATGACGGGTTCGAGCGGTGCCGCGACTACGTTTACCGCAAGGCCCGCGCAGGCGAGCAGCAAAGCCGCGCGCGCGACGCGGCGGCAGGCAATGATCGTGTTCATGATTGGTCTCCGTGGGCGGGTGAGCGGCAAGTTTCCTTCAGTTTCGGCGCAGCGGCAAGCCGTATAATCCATTTTTCGCGCGGCAATCTCATCTCTCACGAAAGCACGGCATGAGTCACTGGTTCGAGTATTTTCCCGGCCACCATATGTGGTCGCAGGGCATGATGTTCGGCATCGAGATGGCGGCGCAGGGCGCGGCGGCGCTGGGCGAGATCGACCAGATCGGGCAGCAACTGAAAGCGCACGTCGGCGACAACGAGCGCTGGTGGCAGGAGTGGACCGCGATGGCTGCGCGCATCGAGGGCTACGGTGACGAGGCTGCGCAGAACGGTTATGAATTGACGGCGGGCAGTTACTACCTGCGCGCGGCAACCTATTATTTCTGCGGCGAGCGCTTCATCGCGCCGTCCGAGCGCAAGTGGGACACGTATCGCAATTGCCTGCGTTGTTTTCGCCACGGCATCGCGACGCGCTATCCGAATATCGAGCGCGTCGAAGTGCCGTATGAAGATACGACGCTGCCGGCGTGGTTCTACAAGGCCGGCGTGCAGGGACCCGCGCCGACGGTGGTGATGTTCGACGGACTCGACAACGCCAAGGAGCTCTCGGTGCTGTTCGGCGGTGTCGAGATCGGCCGCCGCGGCATCCACACGCTGGCCATAGACGGGCCGGGGCAGGGCGAAGCGTTGCGCCTGCAGGGCATACCGAGCCGCT
>JAYVME010000470.1:0-3207 GCA_043759115.1 Betaproteobacteria bacterium
GCTCGACGAACCGTGCTCCGCGCTCGACCCGATTTCCACTTCGCGCATCGAAGAACTTGTCGATGAGCTGAAGGCCGACTACACGGTGGTCATCGTCACCCACAATATGCAGCAGGCCGCGCGCGTGTCGGATTACACTGCCTATATGTATCTGGGCGAATTAATCGAATTTGGGGCGACTGATAACATCTTCATCAAGCCCAGGCGCAAGGAAACCGAAGATTACATTACCGGCCGGTTCGGCTGATCCCGCCACTGGAGCGATTGAATATGACCGAGCATTCCTCAAAACAATACGACATCGATCTCGAAACCCTGCGCTCGCGCGTGCTTGAAATGGGCGGCCTGGTCGAAGCGCAGATACTGGCGGCGATCGACGGGCTGACCACCGGGGATGCGCGCGCGCTGGACAACGTGGTTGCTGAAGACCATCGCGTCAACGCTCTCGAGGTTAGCATCGACACCGAGTGCAGCCAGTTGATTGCGCGCCGGCAGCCGGCGGCCGGCGATCTGCGCATGGTGCTTGCAGTCATCAAGATCGTGACGGATCTCGAGCGCATCGGCGATGAAGCGGCCAAGATCGCGCGCATGGGCAAGCAGAGCTATGAGCGCGCGCGCATGCCGAGCTCACCGGTCGCCGCCGTCAGGCACGTCGGCAATATCGCGCTCGGCATGCTGCGCAAAGCGCTCGACGCGCTCGCGCGGCTTGATCCGGTGGCGGCCGCCTCGATCGTGCGCGAGGATTTCGCGATCGACGAAGAGTTCCGCGCCATCGTGCGTCAGTTGATCACGTTCATGATGGAAGATCCGCGCACGATTTCGCAGTCGCTCGAAATCCTGTGGATCGCCAAGGCCATTGAACGCATCGGCGACCATTCCAAAAACATGGCGGAGCAGGTGATCTACATCGTGCGCGGCACCGACGTGCGGCATACCACGGTCGAGGAACTCGAACGCGAGGCGCTGGGTTGAAGCGGCAACACGCATGACCAGTGACATACTGGTGGTTGAAGACGAGCCGGCGATTCAGGAGCTGATCGCCGTCAATCTCGAGCACGCCGGGCACCGCGTGCAGCGCGCGCATAGCGCGGCGGAAGCCGACGCGCTGATACGCGAGGTGAAGCCGGACCTGATTCTGCTCGACTGGATGCTGCCGGACGTCGCCGGCACCGTGCTCGCGCGCAAGCTGCGCGCCGATGCGCGCAGCAAGGACATCCCGATCATCATGCTCACCGCGCGCGCGCAGGAGCAGGACAAGGTCGAAGGCCTCGACGCCGGCGCCGACGACTACATCACCAAGCCGTTTTCGCCGAAAGAGCTGCTGGCGCGCATCAATGCGGTGTTGCGGCGGCGCTCGCCCCAGCTTACCGACGA
Source organism: Betaproteobacteria bacterium (assembly GCA_043759115.1). Classification (GTDB taxonomy): domain Bacteria; phylum Pseudomonadota; class Gammaproteobacteria; order Burkholderiales; family SG8-41; genus PALSA-1004. The sequence goes on from JAYVME010000470.1 coordinate 1,375, forward strand.
ACTGATCGAAGTCCGGGGCCTGCAACTGGATCCCGTTGCGCACCGCGTAGCGGGCGCAGGCCGCGAACTCACCCTCGGGCCGACCGAATTCAAGCTGCTGCATTTTTTCATGACACATCCGGAACGCGTCTACAGCCGCATGCAGTTGCTCGACCAGGTGTGGGGCGACCACGTGTTCGTCGAGGAGCGCACGGTAGACGTGCATATCCGGCGGCTGCGCATGGCGCTGGAGTCCAGCGGGCACGATCGCCTGATCGAAACCGTGCGCGGTGCCGGTTACCGCCTGCACGGTTGAGCGTATTTCCGTGCGTGTCGGCGACGGCCGCTGCACTGCTGTCGCCTACATGCGATAATCGCCGCGTTATTTTGACCGCCGGGTCTCGTGGATAGACTTCTGCTCCGTTCCGTCTTGTGGGTGGCGCTGCTTGCGTTGGCCGCGTGGATCCTTCATCTGATATTCGGCGCGACCACCGGCTGGGTGGCGTTTTCCGGCGGCGTGGTTCTGCTCCTCTTGCACCACATGCGGCACGTCGACGCGCTCACGCAATGGCTGCGGTCGCCGGTCGCGGGCAAGGTTCCCGCAGGCAGCGGCGCCTGGGATTACATCTTCTCGCTGCTGTATCGCTACGAACGCGTGCAGACCCGGCAACACCAGCAAATCGCGAAGACGCTCGTGCGTTTTCGCCAGGCCGGGCGCGCGCTTCCCGACGGCGTGGTCATACTCGACGCCGACAATCGCATCGAATGGTGCAACGATACCGCGGAGTCTCATTTCGATCTCAATGTAGAGACCGACGCCGGCCAGCCGGTCATCAACCTCATGCGGCAGCCGGAATTCGTCGCCTATGTCGAAGCCGGCGATTACGCGCACCCGATAGAACTGCGCTCGACGCGCGGCGGCGGCGCCGTTTTCTCGGTGCAGATCATTGCCTACGGAGATGCGCAAAAGCTGCTTTTGTCGCACGATGTCACGCGGCTTGAAAAGCTCGAGACGATGCGCCGCGACTTCGTGGCCAACGTGTCGCATGAACTGCGCACGCCACTCACGGTGTTGTCCGGATTTCTGGAAACCATCAAGGAGCTGCAACTCGATCCCCAGCGCTCGCGCGATTACATCAACCTGATGGCCGAGCAGGGCAAGCGCATGGAGCGCATCGTCGACGATCTGTTGACCCTGTCGACGCTCGAATCCGCACCCAGCCCGCCGCTGGACGAGCGCGTCCGCATGGCGCCGCTGCTCGAGCGCCTGCGCGTGGAAAGTGCGGCATTGAGCGGCGGCAGGCATCGCGTCGTGCTCGACGCGGAGCTCGGATTCGATTTGCTGGGCGCGGAAAACGAAATTGCGAGCGCGTTCGGCAATCTTGTCACTAACGCAATCCGCTACACGCCGGACGGCGGCGAGATACGCATCACCTGGCGCGCGAGTGCTGACGCAGGGGAATTCGCGGTCGAGGACTCGGGCATCGGCATCCCGCCCGAGCATATTCCGCGGCTCACCGAACGTTTTTACCGCGTCGACCGCGGCCGTTCGCGCGCAACCGGCGGCACCGGGCTTGGACTGGCGATCGTCAAACACATACTGAATCGGCACCAGGCCACGCTCGACATTAAGAGCGAAGCGGGCAAGGGCAGCCGCTTTACCGCGCGCTTTCCGGCGCGGCGCGTGGTGTCCGCCGCAACGGTGCCGGAGATTGCAACGCGCAGTTGATTACTTCTTTTGCGCAACTACCGTCGAGAATTCCTTCCGGGTGTTTCCCGGCGCATCGAAACCATCATGGACCGAGTGCAGGATGTTCCATCCCTTGAATCGGTCCTCCAGCTCACTCGGCCCGA
>JAYVME010000471.1:0-7510 GCA_043759115.1 Betaproteobacteria bacterium
GCGGGACCGCCGCCCTTGTAGGGAATGTGCGCAATCTTCACGCCGGCCATCGTATTGAACAGTTCGCCGCCGAAATGATTGAAGCCGCCGATACCGGACGATGAGTAGCGGAGCTGACCCAGTTTCGCTTTTGCAACCGCGATCAACTCCTTCACCGTCTTGAGCGGGAGGCTGGGATGGGTCGCAATGACATTGGGGCCGGACGCGATCAGGGATATCGGCGCCAGCGACTTGACCGGATCGTACGGGAGCTTGTGGATGGCGGGGTTCATCGTGTAGCTCGTTGACACGACGAGGAGCGTGTGGCCATCCGCCGGCGCGCGCGCGGCGAGGTCCGTGCCGATGATGCCGTCAGCACCCGCCCGGTTGTCGACGATCGTCTGCTGGCCGAGCCGTTCGCTCATCTTCTGCGCGAGAAAGCGGCCGAGGATGTCGTTGCTGCCGCCGGGCGGGAACGGCACGATCATGCGTATCGGCCTGGACGGAAATTTGGCGGCGTCGCCCGCCTGCGCTGCGGCGTTTCCCGCATAAGCAGCGAGGCATAGAGCCGCGGCGGCTGCGCGGCCCGCTGGGCGTTGGTGGTGAGCTTTCAAGGTACTCCCTCGCTGGTTGCGAGTCGTGAAATTTAATGGAGTACCGGGTCATTGTCAAATCATTTAAATCAATTGACAGTAAACGCGCGCCGCTGTTAGCATCACCGTATGCCTCGTATGCGTTTCTCCCACTCTTGCCGCGCACTGTCGCCGGTCCGTTCATGCTGAAGACCGGCAGCAGTTCCCTCGACTTCAACCGTTTTCTGCAAGCAGACGACGTGGTCACGTGGCCGCAGGGCACCGGCGAGCCGCTGGGCCTTACGCGCAGGCTGGTGCAACAGCGGCACGCGCTTCCGCGGGTCGAGTTGTTCATCGGCATGACCACGAGTAGCACGCTTGCGCCCGAACACGTCGATAGCTTCCGCTTTCGGGCTCTCAACGGCGCCGGCACCAACCGCACGCTCAGCGGCGCGAACATCCTCGACATCGTGCCCTGTCACGTCTCGGCGGTGCCCGCGCTGATCCGGTCGCGGACGATTCGGGTCGATGTCGTCCTGCTCCGTGTGCGGCCGCATCCGCAGCCCGGCTACTTTACGGTCGGTGTCATGGCTGATTTCATTCCCGCGTTGACGGCGGTGGCCCGCTGCGTGATCGCCGAAATCGATGAGCGTCTGCCGCTGACTGCGCACGACGCGCTGATCGCGACCGGGGATATCGACGTTTTCACCGATTGCGACGCCGACGAGATCCTGCTGCCTGATCCGGTGCCGTCTGCAATCGACGCGCGCGTGGCCGCCCAGGTTGCGGCATTGATCCCTGATGGCGCGACGATACAGCTTGGCATCGGCGGCCTGCCGGTCGCAGTCTGCCGCGCGCTCGCAGGCCATCGGGACCTCGGTGTGCACAGCGGTGTGATTTCCGACGTGATCGTCGATCTCGTCGAGAAAGGCGTCGTCACGAACGCCCGCAAAGGCGTCGACGTCGGAAGCATCGTTACCGGCGGACTTTTCGGCAGTCGCCGGCTGATGGACTTTGCCGACCGGAATGATGAGGTGCAGATGCGCTCCGCCGACTACACGCACAGCCAGCAGGTCATGTCCGGCGTGCACAAGCTCCATGCGATCAATTCCGGCGTCGAAGTCGATCTCACCGGCCAGGTCAATTCCGAAGTTGCCGGAGACCGCTATCTCGGCGCGGTCGGCGGCCAGGTGGATTTCGTGCGCGGTGCGCAGGCATCGAGAGGCGGTCGCGCCATCATTGCGCTGCCGTCGACGACGCCGGACGGCAAGCATTCCCGCATTGTCGCGTCGCTCAACGGACGCCCTGTCACGACCTGCCGCGCTGATGTCGACCTCGTCGTCACCGAGTACGGAGTAGCCGATTTGCGCGGCCGATCCTTGAGCGAACGCGCGGTACGGCTCGCGGCGATTGCGCATCCCGATTTCAGATCGGATCTGAAGGCGAACAGCCGTTCGAAAGCAACGATATGCAGTCAAACATGAACCCGGACGCAGCCTTGACACCCGGCTCAGGCATCACCATAGAGCAGTGTGGTGAGGGGATCGTGCAGATCCGCCTGAACCGTCCCGAGCGCATGAACGCGCTCGGCGTGGCCATGGCCGCTGCACTGGAAAACGCCATCGCCGACGCGATTGCTTCACACGCTCGTGTCTTGCTCGTACGCGGCACGGGCCGCGCTTTCTGTGCCGGCGCTGATCTCAAGGAGCGCAGGACCATGGATGAGGCGACGCGCCTCAAGCACAACCGCGCGATCAATGCAGCCGTCGATGCGTTGGCCGCGGCGCCGATGCCGACGATCGCGGTCATCAATGGCTTGGCATTGGGCGGTGGCTGCGAGATCGCGATTGCGTGTGATTTGAGAATCGCGGCGGACGACACTCAGATCGGTCTCACGGAGACGCGGGTCGGCGCAATTCCGGGCGCGGGCGGCACGCAGCGCCTGCCGCGCCTCATCGGCGCCGCGCGGGCGCTCGAACTGATGCTCCTCGGCGAGCCGATCAGCACGCAGCGCGCCGCAGAGATCGGACTCGTGAATACCGTGGTTGCCGCGGACAAGTTGGACGAGCACGCGCAGCGGGTCGCGACCGTACTCGCTTCCCGCTCGCCGCACGGTGCCCAGACGATCAAACGGCTGGTCTATTGCGGCATCGAAGGCCCGCTCGCGGAAGGTCTGGCGCAGGAGCGGGTCGCCCTTCAGCAGGTATTGACGTCCGCTGACTATGCTGAAGGTCTTGCAGCGTTCGCCGAAAAGCGCCCACCGCGGTTTGCGCACGCGGGTCTGCTGTCATGACCGATGCCAACGCGACGGTCCATCACAGCAAGGCGGAGTACGTCGCCCAGCGGCTGCTCGAGCGCATCATCGCGGCCCGCCTCAAGCCCGGCAGCAGTTTCGCGACCGAAGCCGAGCTCCTGTCGCAGTTCAACGTGAGCCGTCCAACGCTGCGCGAAAGCCTGCGGATTCTCGAATCGCAGGGCGTGCTCGAGCTGCGGCCGGGCCCCGGCGGCGGCATCATCGTGCGTCAGCCGAGCGTCGATCTGCTTGCGCACGGCCTGTCAGTCTTCCTTTGTCTGCATGAAGTGCCGTTCATTACCGTTCTGAAAGCGCGCGAAGTAATCGAGCCCGCCCTCGCATTTGAAGCCGCGCTCAATGGGACGGAGCAGGATTTCGCGGAGCTGGGGCGCTCGATTGCGAGAATGAAAGCGCTTCCCGCGGATCGCGAGCAGGAGGCGTTCCTGGAAGAGAACCGAATTTTCCACAGCGTAATCGCCCGCGCGAGCGGCAACAAAGTGCTGGAGGTCTTCTGGTCGACCATCAGCATATTAGCGAGTGGGGAGCATCACGGTGTACGATATTCCTTCGGGAACCGGAAGCACGTGGTGGACGCGCACGAGTGCATACTCGCCGCGTGTCGCAAACGCGACGGTGAGGCCGCCGCGAACGCGATGCAGACGCACGTGAGCGGGCTCGAGAATCTCGTGCGCACGCGCTATCAGCATTTGCTGGCGCACCCAACGAGTGTGGTTGCCAAGCCGGGACGATCACTGGTCAACAAATCGCGCGGCACTGGGCTGAGTTCCGAGCTCGATGCCGCGCTTCAATAGGAGCTTGCAATGGATTTCAGCCTGACCGAAGAACAGCGCAGCATCGTGCGCACCGTGCGCGAACTCACGCAGGAAAAGTTCAAGCCCAACGCGTTGAAGTACATGGACGGCACCTTTCCGTGGGACAACATCCGCGACTTGGCGCAGATCGGCGTGCTCGGCATGGCGGTGCCGGAGGAATACGGTGGCCTGGGAATGCCGGTGCTCGATACCGCGCTGGTACTCGAGGAGATCGCCAAGGGCTGCTACGTGACGGCGATGGCAGCGATGGGCGAGGTCGGCGTTCAGTGCAAGATCATCGACAATTTCGCGCCGGAAAACATCAAGCGGCGGCTGTTGCCCGGTGTTTGCACGGGAGAAGTCATCCTGGCCGTGTGCATGACTGAGCCGCATGCCGGCACGGACGTTGCGAACTACCGGACCAACACGGATATCGTCGGCGACAAGCTCGTGATGAACGGCGTCAAGACGCTGATCAGCCGCGTCGACGAAGCGCAGGCGTTCGTCGTGTTCAGCCGCATCAACAAGCAGCCCGGACGCGAAGGCATCGGGTGCGTACTGATCGAAAAAGGCACTCCGGGCTTCGAGTGCACGGCCCGCTATCACACTATGGGCGGCGAAAATCTCGCGGAGATCCGCTTCGAGAACTGCGAGCTGCCGCTGGAGAACCTCATCATCAGGGAGGACGGCTTTCGCAAGCTCCTGAATGCCTTCAACACGCAGCGCTGCCTCAACCCCAGCATCTCTCTCGGTCTGGCTGAAGGTGCGTTCGAGGAAGCCGTGAAATACGCGCGCGAGCGCACCGCCTTCGGCCGCCCGATCGGTGAATTCCAGGGCATGCGCTTCAAGCTCGCGGACATGTACCGCGACATCGAGGTCGGCCGCTCGATCCTCTATCGCGCATGCGCGACGGCGAATCCCTTCCCGGACCCGTACCAGGCCGCCAACGCGAAAATCTACTGTAACGAAATGTCGATACGTGTCACGAGCGAGGCCATCCAGGTGCACGGCGGCTACGGGTTTACCGATGAATTCCCGGTCTCGCGCTTCTACCGCGGTGCGCGCTATGGGTCGCTTGGCGGCGGCACCAGCGAGACGCTGAAGGAACTGGTCGGCAAGAAAATCATGAATGACTTTCCGCCGGACGGATTTCTCGGCATGGGAACGTTTTAAGGAAACAGTCTCTCGTCCGGCGAACGTCGGGAGAGGCTTATTGCGAGGGGGATATGCGTTCTCTTCTTTTCGTTCCCGGCGACGACGAGCGCAAGATCGCGAAAGGTCTTGCCTCTGCTGCCGATGCATTGATCCTCGATCTCGAGGACTCCGTCGCGCCGCAGCGCAAAAGCGTTGCGCGCGAGCTCTGCGCACGCACCCTCGCGTCTGCCGATACACGCCACAAGCTGTTCGTGCGCATCAATGCGCTCGACACTGCCGATGCGCTGTTGGATCTCGCGGCGATCGTCGGGGCGCGTCCTTTTGGCATTGTCCTGCCGAAATGCCGCGGCGGCGACGATGTGAGACTTATCGGGCACTACCTCACCGCGCTCGAGGCAAAAGAACGCGTCGCCGCCGGCGCGATCCGCGTGCTGCCGATCGTCACTGAAAGCGGCGCAGCCATGTTTGGCTTGGGCAGCTACGGCAGCTACGATAGCCCGCCGCTACCGCGTCTGTGCGGCATGCTCTGGGGCGGCGAGGATCTCGCGGCCGACGTCGGCGCGATCGCCAACCGCGACGGGGAAGGTCGTTATACCGCACCGTACCAACTCGCACGTTCGCTTTGCCTTTTTGCAGCAACGGCGGCTTCGGTGATCGCCGTAGATGCGGTCTACACGAATTTCCGCGACCTCGCGGGGTTGAAAGAAGAAGCCCTCGAAGGTTTGCGCAGCGGCTTTGCGGCGAAAGCAGCGATCCATCCGGATCAGATCGAAGCGATCAATGCGGCATTCACGCCGTCGGCCGCCGACATCGAGTGGGCCAACCGCGTGATTGCCACGTTCGATGGATCACCCGGCGCCGGAGTTGCGTCGGTGGACGGCAAGATGCTCGACCGCCCGCATTATCGCAGCGCGCAGCGCGTGCTCGCGCGGGCGCAGCAGTTGAAAACCTGAGCGTGGCGGGCTACGCCCGCTCCAGGCAGTAGCAGAGTCACGCGATTACCGATTGACGAATCCAGGAGGCAGCATGTCCGCAGCGCCAGCACAAGCTAACAGCGAGTCGACACCTCACTACCCCCTTTCCGGTGTGACAGTGATCGACCTCTCGCACATCTACAACGGCCCCTATGCGACGTTTCTAATGGCCATGGCGGGCGCTGATGTGATCAAGATCGAGCCCCATCACGGCGAGCACCTGCGTGTGCGAGCGGCGCTCGGCTCCGGCGTCGCGCTGCCGTTCGCGATGCTGAACGCGAACAAGCGCGCGGTGACGATGAATCTCAAAGCCAGGCGCGGCCGCGAGCTGTTGATCGAGATGGTCCGCAAGGCCGACGTGCTCGTCGAGAATTTCGCGCCAGGCGCGACCGAGCGGCTTGGCATCGGGCCGGAGGATCTGCGCAAGATCAATCCGCGTCTCGTGTACGCATCGAGCACCGGCTATGGCCGATCGGGACCGTATCGCGATTTTCCGGCGATGGACCTGACAGTGCAGGCGATGTCAGGCGTGATGAGCATCACCGGTTTCCCGGATGGCCCGCCCGCCAAGTCGGGCCCTGCGCTGTGCGATTTTTTCGCGGGCATCCATCTTTATGGCGGCATCGTGACGGCGCTCTACGACCGCGAGAAAACCGGGGTCGGCCGCCTCGTCGAGGTATCGATGCAGGAAGCCGTTTACGCTTCCTTGAGCTCGAACCTCGGGATGTATCAGGGCCTGGGTCGCAAGAATCCCCAGCGCACGGGCAATCGTCACGGCGGTATGGCCGAAGCGCCATACAACGTGTACAAGACCGAAGACGGCTGGGTGGCGATCATCTGCCCGACCAATCGCCACTGGGATGCACTCATCGAAGCGATGGGCTCTCACCATCTCAAGGACGATCCGCGCTTCGCCAACCTGAAACTGAGAGTCGAGCACATCGACGACATCGACGATATCGTCACCAGCTGGACGAGCCGGCATCCGCGCCAGTACGTCGTGGAAAAGCTGCAACAACATCGCGTGCCGCATGCGCCGGTGCGCGAACTCGATGAAGTCATCAACGACAAGCATATGCATGCGCGCGGCACGCTGCAGAACATTCAGCATCCGGAGTATGGCGAGCTGACGGTCCAGCACAGCCCGATGCGCTACTCAGGCGTGCCTTTGATTCCGTTGCAACCGAGCAGCAGATTGGGGGCGGACGGTCGTGACGTATTTGTAAACTGGCTCGGCCTGCCGCAAGCTGAATTCGACGAACTGGTGAAGGAAGGCGTTCTTTAAACCGGGAACCGCGGCATGCGGAAAATTGCGCGTGAAGCGAACATCCAGACGGAGTGACAGGACAGGACCACTATGACTGAACTTGTATCAGCCAGACTGAAGGTCGCGAACGACTTCGGCGCCGTGTTCAGCGACATGTACGAACGCGGCTACACCGATGGCTTGCCGGTGATTCCGCCGACCGCGCCTGCAGTGCGTGCGATGCTCGAGGCTGCAAACATGCAGCCGGACGAGCTTATCGCAGTGATGCCGCCGGAAGGCGGCCCGGCGACCGCGGAAAAAGTTGCGATCAACGCAGTGATGGCGGGCTGCCTCCCCGGGTATTTTATGGTCGTGGTCGCAGCGCTGCGCGCGCTCACCGATCCCAAGTTCAACCTGCTCGGCGTGCAGACTACGACCAATCCGGTAAGCCCCGTTCTCATCATCAATGGTCCGATTCG
>JAYVME010000472.1:0-3204 GCA_043759115.1 Betaproteobacteria bacterium
TCCGTGCCGCCGCCCGGCGGCGCCGGCACAATCCAGCGTATGGGTCGGGCGGGAAAACTTTCCGCCGCCCATGCCGGCGCAGCGGCGAATGCCAGCGCAAGAACCAGTGCTTTTAACAGTTGCTGCATTTTATTTTCTCCTCGCTATGAATACCGCACAGTGTTGCCCCGCTTGCCGCATCACTTAGCCATCTCAAATACAAAATGCAACCGCCGATGAACGCAGATGAACGCGGATAAGATCAAAACCAAGTGAATCGAAAATGGGAAATGGCAGGAAAGAATGGGTAGTTTCACTCTTAACTCACCACCCATCACTCATCATCCATTGAATCGGCGTTCATCGGCGGTTCCGCACTATTTCTGAGACCGCTTCTTAGTGCGCCTTGCCTTGCCCGCTTTGCCCCTGACTTGCACGCCCGCCCACGGCTCGATATAAGTGACGAGCGCGGTCATGTCGCGTTTGCCCCCGCCCTGCGCATAAGCGAACTGCCAGAGTTGGCGCGCGGCGCTGCCGACCAGCATCGGCAGGCCCATCGCCTGGCACTCGTCAATCGCGAGCCCGATGTCCTTTAATGCGCCAGAAATCGGAAAGCCGAAATCGAATGTTCGCGTCAGCACTGCCTGCGGGATTTTGTCGACAGTCGCGCTGTTGCGCCCGCTGCCGGCATTGAGCACCGCCACCATCATATCGGCGTCGAGCCCCGCCTTGGCGCCCGCCACGAAAGCTTCCGAGGTTACCGCCAGCGCGGTGGTCGACAAGAGATTGTTCAGGAGCTTCATGATCTGGCCCTGTCCCGCGCGCCGGCCGACGACGAAAACCGTGCCGAATACGTCGAGCAGCCCGCGCACGTCCGCCACCGCGCGCGGCTTGCCGGCAACCATCACCGCGAGAGTGCCTTGGGCAGCACCGGCGGCGCCGCCCGAGACCGGCGCATCGACCGTTTCTATGCGCCGCGCGGCGAGCGCTTTCGCGATTTCCTTTTCAATAATCGAGCCGGTGGTGGAAAGATCGACGAAGGTCTTGACGGCGCGGCCGCGAATCACGCCGTTGTCGCCGAGCGCGACCGCGCGCACGATCTGCGGCGTCGGCAGGCTCACCAACACGGTCTGCGCCCGGTCGGCGACGTCGCGCGGACTCTTCGCCGCGCGCGCGCCGAGCTTGACCAGCCGCTTGAGCGCGGCGGAATTGGTGTCATGCACGACTAACTTGTGACCGCGTTCGAGCAAACGCCGCGCCATCGGTCCGCCCATCACGCCGACGCCGATAAAACCCACCAGACTGGATCCGGTCATTGCACTTTTCTCCCGCCTGCCCGTTGGAATCTACAGCCGGTGCGTTTATTCTATTTGCAGCACCGCCCCGCTTCAGGGTTGCAAGCCTAGCACGTCCGGCCACGGTGCAGAACGCGGCGCGACGATGTTAATATTGTATGCTTGACGAACCTGCCACGTGGAGAACGCGCTTGAGCCTGCCCGAATATGAAGTGTTTGCCCTGCGCTACGGCACGCGCGACGCGATGAGCTCGAACCATTTCCTCGGCGGCGACCCGCATGACGTGCCGATGCCGATGGATTATTTCGTGTGGGTCGCGCGGTCGCCGGACCAGACTTTCGTCATCGACACCGGGATGACGCAGGAGGACGCGACCGCGCGCAAGCGCACCTTCCTGCACTGCCCGATCGGCATGTTGTCGGAACTCGGCATCAAGGCGGACGCGGTCAGCGACGTTATCCTGACACATCTGCACTACGATCACGCCGGCAACTTCGGCAAGCTGCCCAACGCCACCTTCCATTTGCAGGACCGGGAGATGCAATACGCGACCGGGCGCTTCATGGGTTACAAAAACACTTCCCACTCGTTCGACGTCGACGACGTCACGGGCCTCGTGCGCATCAATTTTGCCGGAAGAATGCAGTTTCATGACGGCGAGGCCGAGCTTGCGCCGGGACTCACCGTGCACCGCCTCGGCGGCCACACGCCCGGCATGCAATGCGTGCGCGTCAATACCGCGCGGGGCGTCGTCGTCCTCGCCTCCGACACGAGCCACTTTTACGAAAACTTCATGAACTACCGGCCGTACGTGAACGTGGTCGACCAGCCCGCGATGCTCGACGGCTACCGCACGCTGCGGCGTCTGGCGGACTCGCTCGACCACATCATCCCCGGCCACGATCCGCTGGTCATGAAGAAATACCCGGCGCTGTCGAAAGCCACCGCAGGACTGGTCATACGGCTCGACGTTGCGCCGAAAAATTAAGTTCGGATAGTATGTGCCGGGTGCACGCGTGACACCGCGTGCGACGACGATTCCCATGAAATTCAGGAAATACGCTATAGTTTCGTCTCGCTCGCCGCACCACCCCGCGGATGCCGATTAGCAGAAACACCACACTATTTAGAGGGAGAAAAATCATGGCTCATACCGTCGAACAATTCGCCACCGCGTGCCGCGCCGCGCTCAAAGCCGAACCCGGCCCCGCCGGCCGCCAGAAAGTCTGTGCAATTTTGAAGGACGTGCTGCAGGACGACGCGTTCATCAAGACCAACTTCAGCGACACGACACCCGAGCGCCAGATCCTGCACGAAGACCCGGAATTGGGCTTTTGCATACTCGCGCACCAATACAAAGGCGCGAAAGACAGCCCGCCGCACGATCACGGCCATTCGTGGGCGATCTACGGCCAGGTCGCGGGCGAAACAGCGATGTCGGATTGGGAACTGGTGAGTCCCGCGAGCGCCGACCAGCCGGGCAAGGTCAAGCACAAAACCAAGTACAAACTCACGCCGGGCGTCGCCCACGTCTATAACGAAGGCGACCTGCATTCACCCAGCCGCGCCGGCCCCACGCGCCTCATTCGCATCGAAGGCACCAACATGGACAACGTGAAACGGTTCAAGTACGAACCGGCATAACTACGAACCTCTGGTGTATTGTCACACCCGCGCCGGCGGGCGGGTACGTTTTGAATAGCCCGGGTTCCCGTCTGCTCGGAAACGACGAAAGTGAGGTTGTTCAGCGATTTCCGAAGCGGTCGCGCGCAATAAACCGAGATTTTCCATTAGAACTTCGTCATGGTGAATAGATTGGCGTAAATGTTGCGGGCAAATCAAAGGTTTTTGACGCGTCCCACCGGCCCTGCATCCACGCTCGCTGTTGCATCGCCAGCGCCAGATTCAAGATGGGCTTGCGACTCTCGG
>JAYVME010000473.1:0-3204 GCA_043759115.1 Betaproteobacteria bacterium
GTTGTACGAAGTGCTCGGCGACATCTGGGTGGTGTCGCGCAATCCCTACCTGCAGGACGATCTCCTGGGCAATCGCAAGCGCCGCGCGTTGCTGGTCGCCGCACTGCGTCACCGGCTGCACGAAATCGAAGTGCGCCGGCAGAATCAGGCCGACCAGGTCGGCGCGCTGCTCGCGGCCACCCACGCCGCGGTCGATGCGTTCGAGAACGAATTCGACGCCACGCTGGCGCTGCGGCGCAAGACTATCAACCGCCTCACGCGCATCACGCGGCGCGACAACATCCAGTTTGACGGGCTGGCGCGCGTGTCGCATGTGACCGATGCGACCGACTGGCGCGTCGAATACCCGTTCGTCGTCATCAATCCCGATACGCAGCAGGAAATCGCCGGCATCGTCGCGGCGTGCATCGAACTCAAGCTCACCATCATCCCGCGCGGCGGCGGCACCGGCTACACCGGCGGCGCGATTCCGCTGACCAAGAGCTCGGCGGTCATCAACACGGAAAAACTCGACGCACTGAATGTGATTGCGGACGCGCGGCTGCCGGGCGTGGACCGGCCGGTGACGGTCGTGCGCTGCGGCGCGGGTGTCGTCACGCGGCGCGCGATGGAAGCGGCGGAAGAACGCGGCCTGGTGTTTGCCTGCGATCCGACCTCGGCCGACGCGTCGTGTATCGGCGGCAACGTCGCGATGAACGCCGGCGGCAAAAAAGCGGTGCTGTGGGGCACCGCGCTCGATAATCTGGCGAGCTGGCGCATGGTGACACCGGACGCCGAGTGGATGGACGTCGAGCGCATCGAGCACAATCTCGGCAAAATCCACGACATTCCGCTCGCGCGCTTTCGCATCACGCGCTACGCCATCGATGGCAAAACCCGCCTGTCGGAAGAGGTGTTGGAGATACCCGGATCAAAGTTTCGCCAGCGCGGCCTCGGCAAGGACGTCACCGACAAATTCCTGTCCGGCCTGCCCGGCATGCAAAAAGAAGGCTGCGACGGCATCATCACCGAAGCGACGTTCATCCTGCACAAAATGCCGCCGCACATCCGCACGGTGTGCCTCGAATTTTTCGGGCAGGTCAGTGTAGCGGTGCCGGCCATCGTCGAAATCGTGAACTATATCCGCCAGCATCCGCAGGCCACGCTGGCCGGCCTCGAGCATCTGGACGAGCGCTATATCAAGGCGGTCGGCTATGCGACCAAAGCATCCCGTCGAAAAGGCGGCGCCGGGCGGCCGAAAATGGTGCTCGTCGGCGACATCGTCGGCGACGACGAGAACGCGGTGGCCGCCGCCGCCTCGCAAGTCGTGCGCATCGCCAACGCGCGTTCGGGCGAGGGGTTCGTCGCCGTGAGCAGTGAGGCGCGCAAAAAATTCTGGCTCGACCGCGCGCGCACCGCCGCCATCGCCAAGCACACCAACGCGTTCAAGATCAACGAGGACGTCGTCATTCCGCTTAACCGGCTCGGTGATTACTCGGACGGCATCGAGCGCTTCAACATCGAACTGTCGATCAACAACAAGTTGAAATTGCTCACCGCGCTCGAAGAGTTCCTGCGCGGTGACTTGCCGCTGCAGCAATCCGAAGTCGCGGTAACACCCGCCGAACTCATCGACGATCGCGTTGAGCGCGCGCAGGCGCTGCTCGCCGAAATCCGCCGGCGGTGGCAATGGCTGGCGGACAATCTCGACGCGCCGCTGGCAAATCTTAAGGATGAAGGCGGAAGGATGAAGGCGGAAGGGGTTGATCCCTATTCATCCTTCATCCTTCATCCTTCATCCTTTGACGCGGATCGCAAGCTATTCCATCTGCTCCAAGACCATACCATCCGTGTTTCCTGGAAAAGCGAGGTCCGCGCCCCGCTCGCTGACATTTTCAGCGGGCTGCATTTCCACAAGGTGCGCGAGCAGTGCGACGCGATCCACCAGACGGTATTGCGCGGCCGCGTGTTCGTGGCGCTCCACATGCACGCCGGCGACGGCAACGTGCATACCAACATCCCGGTCAATTCGGATAATTACGAAATGCTGCGGGAAGCGGGCAACACGGTCGCGCGCATCATGCGGCTCGCGCAGTCGCTCGATGGCGTGATTTCGGGCGAGCACGGCGTCGGCATCACCAAGATGGATTTTCTGGATTCCCAGAAAATCCATGAGTTCAGACTCTATAAGGAGAAGGTTGATCCTGAGGGACGTTTTAACAAAGGGAAGCTGCTCGCCGGGGCCAACCTGGAGAACGCCTACACTCCCAGTTTCAGTCTGCTGGGTGCGGAAAGCTTGATTTTGGAACAATCGGAAATCGGCACGATTTCCGATTCGATCAAGGACTGCCTGCGCTGCGGCAAGTGCAAACCGGTGTGCGCCACCCACGTGCCACGCGCCAACCTGCTCTACAGCCCGCGCAACAAAATACTCGCGACGTCGCTCCTGATCGAAGCGTTTCTCTACGAGGAGCAAACGCGGCGCGGCATTGCGCTCGATCATTTCGACGAATTCAGCGATATTGCCGATCATTGCACTGTGTGCCACAAGTGCCTGAACCCGTGCCCGGTCGACATCGATTTCGGTGATGTGTCGATCGCGATGCGCAACTTCCTGCGCCGCCACGGCAAGCACAAGTTCAATCCCGGCACCGCGGCGTCCATGCTGTTCCTTAATGCCACCGATCCCAACACGATCAAGCTCCTACGCAAAATCATGATCGAATGGGGCTATAAGGCGCAGCGCCTCGCGCACCGCGCGGCCACGGCGCTCGGCCTGACGCAGAAGCAAACGCGGCTGCCGCCCGCGACCGTGGGCAAGCCGGCGTTGAGGGCGCAGGTCATCCATTTCATCAACAAGCCGATGCCGGGCGGACTGCCAAAGCAGGCGTCGCGCGCGCTGCTCGATATCGAAGATGCGCGCATCGTGCCCATCATCCGCGATCCGCAGAAGGTCAATGAGGATTCGGACGCCGTATTTTATTTTCCGGGCTGCGGCTCGGAGCGGCTCTTCAGCCAGGTCGGACTTGCCACGCAGGCGATGCTGTATGAAATCGGCACGCAATGCGTGCTGCCGCCGGGCTACCTGTGCTGCGGCTATCCGCAAACCGCGTCCGGCGACGAGGCGAAGGGCCAGCAGATCAGCACCGACAACCGCGTGCTGTTCCATCGCGTCGCCAACACGCTCAATTACCTCGACATCAAGACCGTGATCGTATCGTGCGG
>JAYVME010000474.1:0-3203 GCA_043759115.1 Betaproteobacteria bacterium
GAGGCGAAAGGAACGTGAGGAGTGAGGCGGAGAACTTTCACCACGGCTGCGCCGTCGTTCTTGCCTCACGCCTCACGCCTCACGCCTCACGCCTTACGCCTTACGCGGAGCTTCACGGTATCTGAATCTTGCCGCCGCCGCCGCCCATGCCGGGCAGTCGGCCGCCGCCGCCCTGCGGAATGACGATCGATGACGCCTCCTGCCGGCGGTATTCCTGGATTTCCTTGACGGTGCGTTCGACGCCTACTTTCGCGGCGGCCTCGTATTTTTTTACCGCATCATCGAGCGATGCGGCGTCGATCTCGAAGGTTACCGGGATGGCGCCCATCGGCGTGAGTATCTGAGCCTCACCGACAAATAGCGGCTTGCGGCCGGCATCCGGCGCGCCGTCGCTTTTGACCGGAGTCAGGCAGCGGATGGTGCCGACTTTGCGGTCCGTGTAAACGTCCTCGCGGTACACATTCGCCGCGTCCATCTTCATGCTCGTACTCTGGTCTTCCTGCTGCTGGGCCATGGCTGTATTCCTTTAATTCGGTGCAAAGACGGGATCGTACCAGAGATGGCGCAATAAGTTGAGGGGCGCGCGGGTTTTTTGCAGGTTTCCCTTATGCCTGCCGGCCGAACAACTCGGTGAGTTTCCGCGCGAGCGGACGCGAAAACACATCGATTGCGCTGCCGGCGGCGAAGCCGTGCACGAGGCGGACCGGCTTGTTCGGGTAGGGCTGCGCGTGGCATGCGCCGGCAATCAGGCACAGCAGGAAAACGCGGGCGACCGTCCGTCGGTGCATAGGGATCATGGCGCTGTCACGCCGTGATCAGTCGGCGCGCGCGCCCGACGATTTGACCACGCCGCCCCACTTCGCAACCTCGGCTTTTACGAAATCCGTAAATTGCTGCTGAGTGAGACGGCCCGGCGCCGCCCCCTGATTGGCGAGGTTGGCGATGGTGTCCGGCAGTTTGAGCGTGGCCGCAATCTCATCGCCGAGCCGTGCCAGCACGTCGCGCGGCGTCGCCGCCGGCGCGAAGATGCCGTACCAGTATTCGACTTCATAACCCGCAATGCCGCCCTCGATGACCGTCGGAATTTCCGGCAGCGCATCCGCGCGCGCGCGGCCCGACACTGCGATCGGCTTCACGCGGCCGCTCTTGATAAAAGCTATCGCCGCGGGCAGCGATGAAAACATCACCTGCACCTGGCCGCTAGCGAGATCGGTCAGCGCCGGCGGCGCGCCCTTGTACGGCACGTGCGTCCAGGTCACGTTGACCATGGAGCGGAAGAGTTCGCCGGAAAGATGCGTGATGGTGCCGCTGCCGGCCGATGCGACGTTGATATCGCCCGGCTTGGCTTTGGCGAGCACGGTCAGATCCCGCATCGTCTTAACCGGCAACGATGGATGAATGATGACGACCATCGGTGTCGATGCAATCATCGCGACGGACGCTAAGTCCTTCACCGTATCGTAGCTGAGCTTGCTGTAGAGGGCCGGGTTGATCGCGATTTCGGACGTCGAGGCGAGCACCACGGTGTAACCGTCGGGCGCCGCCTTTGCCGCGGCTTCGGTGCCGATCGAGCCGCCGGCGCCGGCGCGGTTATCGACGACGACTTGTTGGCCAAAGCGGTCGCCGAGTTTTTGCGCGACGATGCGCCCGATCACATCCGAGCCGCCGCCGGCGGGAAACGGCACGATCAAGCGCACCTGCTTCACCGGGTAGGTTTGCGCGAACGCGGTCGCCGCGGCGAACAGTGCGAGTAAGACGATGCCGCGCGCGTTCATCGCGCTACGCACCGAGCAGTTGCGCGCGCGCCGCGTCGACGTCGTCTATCACCGCGGCGAGGCGGTCTATGCTGCTGTCGAGCGCAGCAGCGATGCGCTCCATGCCGAGGCGCGAGCCGTCGGGATACATCATCAGGCGCATGACCGGCGCACTGCCGGGCATAGCCACCGCGCCGATGGTCAGCACGCCGTCCTGTTCCAGCATTTGCATGGCGACAATTCCCGCCGCCTCGACCGCGACCAGTTTCGGTTTGATCTTGCCGCCGCGCTGCTCGAGCGCGATATCGATAACGTCGTCGCCCGCGATCGATACGCCCGGCCCGCCGAGGTAGGCGCGGTGCGCGCCATACTTCTGCGCGAGCACCTCGAGCAGTTGCTTCGCGAGTTCGCCCGCCTCTTTGACCACCGCAGGGTCGAAGTTTTTGAGCGCGTTGGCGACGCCCACGTATTGTCCGGCCTGCGCTTCCAATCCGAGTTCGTAGGCGCGTGAGCCGATTTCAACGATCAGGTCCTTGCGGCCGACCAGCACGCCCGCGCGCGGGCCCGCGACGTGCTTGTCCGCCGAGCACCCGGCAAGATCGATGGCGCCGACCTGGAAGGTACGCGGTTCTTCGAAAAAAGCGACGCGCGAGGCCATGTGCGCGTCGTCCACGAATGCGAGCGTGTCCGGTTTCCTCGGCAGCGCGAGCGCCTTGGTGAATTCGTCGAACGGCAGGTGCCGCTTGGACGCGCTGATCGGCGTGATGAGCAAGAGCCTTGGCGCGCCGCCCGCGTGCCATTCTTTTTCAAGTTCGGCGTAGGTATGGAACTCCTGAAGCTTGGCGCCCGCCATCGCGATCGGCCGCACCGTCGACGGGTGGGATACGCCGTTCAAGGGAGCCAGGGCGAGCACGCGGTCGCCGGGCTTCAGTATCGTCGTGAGTGCTATGAAATTGGCGGCCGATACGCGGTTCAATATGAGCGCGCTGTGCTTGGCGGGGTCGGCGCCCATGTGTTTTAACGCGTACGGCTCGGTTTTCCCCTCGAAACGCTCGAAGAACGGCACGTGGCTCGTCAGATGCAGCGTGTCGTCCGCCGTGATTCCGCTGCCGCGGTTCATCCCCGAGAGGTCAAAGACGCTGTCCTTGCCTTTGGTTCTTACGCGCTCGCCGACGAGCTGGCGCGCGCGCAGCATGCGCGTGACTTCCTCATCGGTGCTTTTCAGGATGGCGCCGCGCGCGTAGCGCACGATGGGGTCGAGCGGGTTGCCGAAGCGGTCGGTGGCGGGCGTGGAGGCCGGGTTCATGGCGGATCTTTCATGGCGACATTGCAGAAGGGGGTTCAATCATAGGCGCGGGAGGCGAAGCCGGTCAAGAATGCGCAATCCCGCTACACTATTGCACATGCAGACACTCAATATCATCGGCGGCGGCCGGGCCGGGCGCACCT
>JAYVME010000475.1:0-7496 GCA_043759115.1 Betaproteobacteria bacterium
CGCTTCATAGTGCCGCTGGCGGCGGGCGCCGGCTCCGACACGACTGCGCGCGCAGTCGCGCACAAGCTTATAATTTGATAACCGCCTTGGCTTTCTTGGCTTTCTTGGCGGTCTTGGCGGTCTTGGCGTCTTGGCGTCTTGGCGGTTAACTATCAGGGGTAGCCAATGGCAATTGCACTCGAACTCGCGCAACGCATTACCGCGCTGAATTACGACAAACTGCCACCGGCTGCCATTCACTGGGCCAAGGTCGGGATACTCGACACCGTCGGCGTCACGCTGGCCGGGAGCAGCGACCCGTCGGCGCAAATCGTCGCCCGCGCACTCGGCTCGGCGCACGGACCCGCGCTCGTCTTCGGCGGCGGCCAGCGCGTGAGCGCGCTCGATGCGGCGCTTATCAACGGCACTGCTTCGCACGCGCTCGATTTCGACGACTGCAACAATACGCTGGGCGGCCATCCGTCGGCGCCCATCGTGCCCGCGCTGTTCGCACTAAGTGATGAGCATGGGGCGAGCGGGCGCGATTTCATCGCGGCCTACGTCGCGGGCTTCGAGACCGAATGCAAAATTGCACTGGGCGTGAATTTTTTTCATTACACCCATGGCTGGCACCCGACGACGACGCTCGGCGTATTCGGCACTGCCGCTGCGTGCTCGCACCTCCTGCGCCTGAATGCCGAAAAAACCGCCACCGCGCTGGCGATCGCGGCATCGCTTGCCGCCGGCATCAAGGCGAATTTCGGCACCATGACCAAACCCATGCATATCGGCCATTGCGCGCGCAGCGGCCTCTTCGCCGCGCTGCTCGCGCGCGAAGGCTTCACCGCCAATCAGATGGCGTTCGAGCACAAGCAGGGTTTCTTCGAAGTCTTCAACGGCGCCGGCAATTACGACGCGGCGAAGATCCTGCCGGCGTGGGGCAAGCCGTTCGACGTGGTCGATCCCGGCATCGCGATCAAGCAGTACCCGTGCTGCGGCAGCACGCACCCGGCGATCGATGCGATGCTGCTGTTGGTGCGCGAACACCAGATCAAGCCGGCCGATGTTAAAAGGATCGACGCGTGGACGCACCCGCGCCGGCTCGAGCACACCAACCGCCCCGATCCGCAAAGCACATTCGATGCGAAATTCAGCGTGCAATACTGTCTCGCGCGCGCGCTGACCGACGGCAAGGTCGTGATCGGCCACTTCGAGGGCGACACCTACCGCGACCCGGCGATCCGCAAACTGTTGCCGCGCATCCATGCGGCGACTTATACAACAGAGCAGTTTCCGGCCGACAACCACTTCGGCGCGGAAGTCAGGGTTACGCTAAAGGACGGCCGGGTGCTCACGCAGAAAGTTGATCAACCGTTCGGGCGCACCTCGCGCAACCCGCTGCCGCCCGAACTGCTCAGGGAAAAGTTTGTCAATTGCGCGCTGCGCGCGCTGCCCGTAGCTGGCGTCATGCGACTTTACGCCGCGATCCAGGACTTGGAGCGACTGGACGACATGCGCAAACTCACCGCGCTGATTACCGGGAAGGAACCACTGCATAACCCTTCGGTTGTCATTCCCGGGAAAGCGGCAAACCAATCGGTCGCCGTTACCGAATGAGTCGGTGCGTGACAATCAGGGGATAGGCAGGCTCAGCCAGACAGCGAGTGAGCGGTCAAGCGCTGCCAATTCCCCGGCAGCGAGATCGCCAACCTGCTCGGACAGGCGCTCGCGCCGCACGGTCATGATCTTATCGACCATGATGTCGGAGGGCTTGCGCAGTTTGTTGTGCGGGCCTGGCGCGACGCGCACCCGGAACAGCGGCGCGTTGATCAGCGCAGAGGTCAGCAAGCAGACAGTAACGCTATCGCGATCGCTGAAAACGTCGGATTGCACGATCACCACCGGACGCGGTTTGCCGTAATCGCCCGGCGGGATCGCCTTGTAGATCTCGCCGCGCTTCACCTGGCGTCAAACTCGGCGAAGCGCTCCCAGCCGCGATCGCGACGGTCGGCGCGATTGGCGAGCCGGCACTGGCGGCGCGCTTCCCGCATGAGATCGGCAGGCTTAACCCCGCGTAAATACTGATCGAGCGCTCGCGCAATAATCCAGCTCTTGCGACGCGCGAGCTCGCGCGAGGCCTGGTCAAGCCGCGCCTTGAGGTCTTGGGGCAATCGTACGGTGGTGGTGTCGGACATGGAGGCCTGCCGCAATGTAACACAATGTGCTATGAGTATAGATCTGCGCCAGTCAGTGGTCAATGTCCGCGGGATAACGCCTGCAACCGCCCGCCCGCGCAAGCATCGCGCTGACGTAACCCCCTTTGCTCCCGACATCGCTTGAAGCGGCCCAAGAGCAGGACGGCCGGCCTGCTTTGGCGGCCGGCGCCCGGTCAACATTGCATTTGGAGCGCGCTTTCGCCTTGTGCTACAGTGACACGCCTTTCGCTTTGGTTGACTCAGACATACACAGAGGAGGTTCCATGTCCCGCTTATTTCATCTCACCCTGATCGCTCTCATCGCCGCATTCGCCACCGCCCCCGCGCGCGCGCAGAATGCGCTCGACGACATCAAGAAACGCGGCACGCTGATCGTCGGCGTCAAGGCCGATTACAAACCGTACGGCTTCCGCGACCCGAGCGGTGCGATCATCGGCATCGAGCCCGATCTCGCGGCCGACGTCGCCAAACGCCTCGGCGTCAAGCTCGAACTCGTACCGGTGGTGTCGTCCAACCGCATGCAGTTTCTCGAGCAGGGCAAGATCGATCTTATGATCGCAACCATGAACGACAAGCCCGACCGCCGCAAGGTCGTTTACATCGTCGAGCCGTCCTACTACTCGTCTGGCGTGAACATCCTCACGCCGAAAGCGGCCAAGCTGAAAGAGTGGGCGGATCTCAAGGGCAAAAAAGTGTGCATGATCCAGGGCGCGTGGTACAACAAGCAGATCCAGCAGGACTACGGCGCGGAAATCGTGGCGTTCAAGGGCACGTCCGAGGTTTACAGCGCCTTAAAAGGCAACAACTGCGTCGGCTTCGTTTACGACGACACGCTGGTCATGGCCAACCTGCTTGAACCCGAGTGGAAAGACTACGAAATGCCCTTCAAGACCATCCTCGACGATCCATGGGGCCTCGCGATCAAGCTTGGCGAAGAATCGTTCTACAAAATGATGGCGAACACCATCACGGACTGGCACCGCAGCGGACTCTTGGCCCAGCTTGAGAAAAAATACGGCCTGTCAAACACCGCTTTCGTCCTTAAAATGAACGCCGACTACAAAGCGAAGAAGTAGCGCGGCGAAATCCGGCAAAGGGCGCGGCGCACACCGCGCCCTTTTTTTAAAATAGCGGACGCTCATGCAAGAGTTCTACGACTGGTTCCGCTGGCTCTACGATGCGACCGGCATCAATCTCACCATTTTCTACGACGGCTTCGACCGCAGCCGTTTCATCAGCGGTTTTTTTACAACACTCAAGCTCGCGTTCTCGTGCGTCGTCCTGTCGGTCGCGATCGGCGTCATCGGCGCCTGGCTGCAGGGCTCGCGCCTGAGCCTCACGCGAAAAATCGTCTACTGGTACATCCAGTTCTTCCGCAACACGCCGCCGCTGGTGCAGTTGTATTTCTTTTACTTCGGCGTCGGCCACTGGATCACGGCGGCCGGCGGCGAACCGCTCGTCACCAACATGCAGTGGGCTATTTTTGCGTTGTCGCTGTACGCCGGCGCCTTCAACGTCGAGATTTTCCGTTCGGGCATCGAAGCGGTGCCGCGCGCCACGGTCGAGGCGGCGAAATCGCTCGGCTTCTCGCGGCTGCGCGCCTACGTGCTGATCGTGTTGCCGCTCGCGTTCCGCATCAGCCTGCCGGCGCTCAACAACAACCTCGTCAACCTCGTCAAGACCACCAGCATCTCGTATGCGATCGCCGTGCCCGAAATGTTGTACGTGTCCAATCAGATCTGGTCGGACTCGGTCAACGTGCCGGAAATGATGAACGTGCTGCTGATTTGTTATGTGAGCCTCGTCGGCATCCTGGTGTGGCTCATGCACAAGTGGGAAAACGCGATGCGTGTACCCGGACAAGGGGTAGCGACATGAGCCACCGAGCAGGGGCCCCGTTCGCGGGGATGCGAGCAAGGCGAACTGGCGCCGCCGCCGACACGAATCGGTATCAAACTTGTCGAATGGTCGCGGAGGCGGTCGGCAATGTCTGAACGGGCCCCCATGCGCGCGCGCGGATTTCGAGCTATCGCCACCGCCACTGATCTGCCGGTGCTCAATGCAGCGGCGCTAGCCCGCGCGCACGCACTGGCGCGCACCGACCACGGCGCCATGCGCCTTACGCTGTCGCCCGTGCACGGGCTGCTACTCGCCGCGTGCTTCATCGCGAGCATCGGCATCGCGCAGGCGCAGGCGGCAAGCGGACATCCGTCGGTGCTGGCCACGCTGTGGAAATGGATGCCACTCATCATGAAAGGCTTCGTTTTCAATGTTGCGATCAGCTTTCTCGCGATAGCGATCGGCACGTTCTTCGGCATGTTCTTAGGCCTCGCGCAGATTTCGCTCATGCGGCCGGTGCGCAAAGGCGCCTGGTTTGCGACGCATTTCTTCCGCAATGCGCCGTGGCTCGTACTGCTCTTCTACTGCATGTTCCTGCTGCCGTTCAAATTCACGCTGTTCGGCGTCACCGTGCCGTTCCCGGACTGGATGAAAGCAACACTCGGCCTTTCGCTGCCGGTGATGGCCAACGTGTCAGAGATCGTGCGCGGCGCGATCCAGTCGATACCGACCGGACAATGGGAATCCGCCTACTCGCTCGCCTTCACGCGCCGCCAGACGCTGTGGATGATCATCCTGCCGCAGGGTGTGAAGCGCATGCTGCCGCCGTGGATGAACGTCTATTGCATACTGGCGGTCGGCACGGTGCTCGCATCGGTGGTCGGCGTGCAGGAAGTAATGACGCTCACGGGGGATGCGCTGAGTGCGGAAAACCGTCCCGAGCTCTTGATGCCTTTCTACGGCTTCGTGCTGCTGCTCTTTTTTGCCTACTGCTACCCGATTGCGCGCTGGACGGCCGCCATGGAAAATAAATACGCGGTTAAGATATGAGCAACGATCCATACATCAGCGTCAAAGACATCCACAAATCCTTCGGCAATGCGGAAGTGCTGAAAGGCATCTCGTTCGATATCGCAAAGGGCGAAGCCGTGTGTATCATCGGCCCGTCGGGCTCGGGCAAGTCCACGCTCCTGCGATGCCTGAACGGACTGGCAAGTATCGAGCGCGGCACCATCCGCATCGGCGGCCACCACGTGCACGAAATCAAAACCGATCACGAGATGATCGCGCTGCGCAAAGACGTGTCGATGGTGTTCCAGCAGTACAATCTGTTCCCGCATAAGACGGCGCTGGAAAACATCATGATGGCGCCGGTCCACGTGTTGAAGCAGGACAAACACGAAGTCGAAGCGCGCGCTCACGCCTTGATGAAGAAGGTGCGGCTCGAAGGCAAGGAGCAGCACTATCCCGGCGAGTTGTCAGGCGGCCAGCAGCAGCGCGTCGCGATTGCGCGCTCGCTGGCGATGCGGCCCAGCGTCATGCTGTTCGACGAAGTGACTTCCGCGCTCGACCCGGAAACCGTCAAGGAAGTGCTCGTGACCATCCGCGAACTCGTCGACGACGGGCTCACCTGCGTGCTCGTCACGCATGAAATGGGCTTTGCGCGCGAAGTGGCCGAGCATGTGTATTTCACGGACCAAGGGGTCATCGTCGAGCACGGCAAGCCCGCCGACATCTTCAGCAACCCGCGCGAGGCGCGCACCCGGGCGTTTCTGGATCAGATTCTTTAGGGAAGCCCCGATTAAGTCCGTTCGTGCCGACGCATAGACGCACGGCTTGAATCTTGCCGTGTCGCCTATTCGTCCAGCCCGTAGTGAATGCGGCGATAAGGCACGCTCGGCACGGTTCTGGATATTCTGAGATCGATCATCATCGGGCCGGGCTTTTTCACCCACTCGGCGGCGGCGGCGCACAACTGGTCGACGGTTGTCGCAAAAGCGCCGCGACCGCCCATGGCCACGGCGACCGCGCCAAGATCCGGCGTCTTGATCATCGAGGTCTTCACGTCCATTTTGTGCGCATCGAGCTTGTAATACTCCGCGCCCAGCGCCTCGTTGTTCATCACGATGACGAGCAGCGGCATGGCGTAGCGCACGGCCGTCTCGAACTCCGCCAGATGCATCATCACGCTGGCATCGCCATCGCACAGCACCAGCGGTTTGTTGCCCGTCGCCACAACGGCCCCCATTGCGGCGGGCAGCATCTGTCCGATGCAGCCGAAGAAGTGGCCGGCCTGCACGAGAGAGCGCCGGCGCGTCATCAACAAGCTCACGAAACCCGCCGTCATGCCGCTGCCCGACAACAGGCCGATTTCCGGCGGCAAAATCTTGTCCAGCGCGATGCACGCCTCGCGCGGATCGACGGTGCCCGGATCGATCTGGAATTCGGTGCGGTCGGCGTTGTGACCGACCAGATTGGCTTTCACGTCGGGCGTACGGTAGCCGGTCGACTTCACCTTGCGCCCGGCGAGCAGCTTTTCCAGTTCTTCAACGCCAACCCGCGCGTCCGCCTGCACGTAGCAATCGGCGGCGCGGCCGCCGCTCATCATGAGATGCGGCTTGGAGTCGATGTGCACATAGCGCGCATCGGGATACAGGTAGCCATGTTCGGTCGTGTAACGGTTGAGGCTGGCGCCGACGCCGATCACGCAATCGGCTTCCTCGAACAACTTCATGGCCGGGCGCGAAGCGTAGGTGCCGGAAATGCCGGCGTGATATTCGCATTCGTTCAAAAACGTTTTCGTCAACAACGACGTGGCAATCAGCGCGCCGATGCGTTCGCCCAGATTCAACACGGCGTCCCCCGCTCCCGACCACTGCGCGCCGCGCCCGACGATGATCACCGGCTTCTTGCTGCCGGCGATGATGTCGGCGGCGCGTTCCAGCGCCTGTGCGTCCGGATGCACCGCCCCCAGCGCGAACAACGTGGATGACGGCTTGTACGGCTCGTCGTCGTCCTCGAACTTCATTTGCTGGATGTCCATCGGCGCGCTCAGCATGATGGGCCGGCTCTCGAGTTTCGCCAGATAGAACGCCTTGCGCACGGCGTCATCCACGCCGTCCGGCGTGGCAAAGCGCACGAAACCGGTTTCGCAGGCGGCGGCGAAGCGCGACTGGTCCAGGCGCTGGACGTACTCGTCGTCATTCGTGGGCGACTCGCCGCAGAACGCGACCAGCGGGGAACCGGCGCGGCTGGCGGTGACCAGCGCGGTCGCGAGTTGCGTGACGCCCGGACCGCAGGTCGTGGTGGCAACCCCCGGGGTGTGCGTGACACGCGCCCAGCCGTCGGCCATGCCGAGTCCCGCACCCTCGTGACGGACTTCGTGCACCTTGACGCCGATCTTATGCAGTTCGGACACCCAGTACATGTTGCCGTCGCCCATCATGCCGAAAGTCGCGGTGA
>JAYVME010000476.1:0-3195 GCA_043759115.1 Betaproteobacteria bacterium
CGGCGCGCGCGAAGTGCAGGCGTTTTTCGCTGCGATGAGATCGCCCGCCGCATCGACGTATTCCGCCGCCGCGCCGCATCCGTACATGCAGAAAACCCGCACGCTCGATCTGTGCCTGATACTCGAAGGCGAGATCACGCTGGTGCTCGACACGCAGGAAGTGCATTTGAAGGCCGGCGACTCCGTCGTGCAGCGCGGCACCAACCACGCGTGGAGCAACCGCTCGAATGCACCGTGCACGATCGCGTTCTCGATGCACGATGGAAAATACTAAAACCAAATCTATTTAGCCGCCGATGAACGCGTTCATCGGCGGCTAAAGTGTTTTGAATTTTTGTGGCGCGATCTAAAACAGCCCAATGCGCGCGTGTTACTCCGCTTTTGCGCCCAGCGCGCGCGCGACCTTCGCCCATTTCGCCAGTTCGGCCTGCAGGAAAACGCCGAATTCCTGCGGTGTGCTGCCGACCGGTTCGAAGCCCAGTGCGGTGATGCGCTCGCGCACGTCCGGCAGCTTGAGGTCTTTGACGATTTCCGCGTGCAATTTGGCAATCACCGGCCGCGGCGTCTGCGCTGGCACCAGCACGCCGTTCCACGCGGGCGCATCGAATCCCGGCAGGCCCGACTCCGCAACCGTCGGCACGTCGGGCAGCGTCGCGGAACGTTTCAAGGTGGATACCGCGAGCGGCCGCAGGCGGCCGGCCTTGATTTGCGGCACCGCCGACGGTGAAACCACGAACATGAGCTGCACCTCTTCGCCGAGCAAGGCCGTCACGCCCTGCGCAACAGTTTTGTACGGCACGTGCACGATATTCACGCCGGTACCGCTCTTGAACATTTCGCCGATCAGATGCGCGGGCGAACCGGTGCCGCCCGAGCCATAGTTCAATTGTCCGGGCTTCGCGCGCGCGAGCTTGACGAGCTCATCGACCGATTTCACCGGCAGCGACGGATGCACCGACAGCACGAATGAAATCGTGCCGAGCAGCGTGACGGGCGCGAAGTCGTGCTCCATGTCGTACGACAGCTTGAAGAAATTCGGATTGATGGTGTGCGTGCCGGTCGCGAGCAGCAGCGTATAGCCGTCGGGCGTTGCGCGCGCCACCGTTTCCCCCGATATCATGCCGCCTCCGCCGCCGCGTTCCTCGACGACGACCTGCTGCCCCCACGTCGCGGTGAGCTTGGGCCCGAGGATGCGCGCCATCGCGTCCGGCCCGCCGCCGGTGACGAAGCGGATCGGCTTCACCGGATAATTCTGCGCCAGCGCGGTTGTTGCACCTGAAGCAGTCACCGCCAACACCATCAACAGGTATGCATGCATTGGTCTCATCGGTCCACCTCCCGGTTGAATTTTCCTACCGCGTCGCATCGCCGCTCTCGACGATCACCTGCTCAACGACTCCGCCGCCGGCGCGCCGGAACGCCGCGGCCGCCTGGTACTCGGGTGACGCGTGGCACGCCGCCGCCCGTTCCAGATCCGGAAATTCGATGACGACGAAACGCCGGAAATTCTCCGGGCCTTCGACGATTTTGTAGCGCCCGCCGCGCGCGAGCACTTTGCCGCCGAATCCGGCGATGATGCCCGGCACGAGGTCGGTGTATTTCTTGTATTGAACGGGGTCGTCGATCCTGCAGCGGGCGAGCCAGTATGCGGGCATGTCTTATCCTCCGTGGCCGCGTTTCACCAACGCGTATTGTACTGATGCACAACGCGGCGCAGCGCCTCTTCCATGCCGTAGAGCGCGCGCGCATCGGTGCGCGCGCCCGCGGTTTGAAAGCCGCCGATGAACGCGGATGAACGCAGATAGATCCAATATCTCACGAGGGCCGGACCGGCAAAAATGTATCGGCGTGGATCGGCGTGGATCGGCGTTTATCCGCGGTTACACGCCTTTTCGGTTTTTTGAGACCCGTTCTAGTTAAAGTACGCGAGCGAATATAGCAGCCCGTCATGGCGCTCGCAATCGGCATTGTCGATTACCTATGTAGGGCCGCCGGGAATGTCTTGACAGCCGCGCGCCGACTCATCACGATGCAACCTCGCGGCGTCAACGCGCATCGCAGACAAAAGCAGACAATAAAACACGCATGAAAGCACCGCCCTTCGCCTATATCAAAGCCAAAACCCTCGCCGAAGTGTTTCAGTTGCTCGAAACGCACGGCGACGACGCGCGTCTGCTGGCCGGCGGGCAAAGCCTGCTCGCGGCGCTCAATCTGCGGCTGTCGTCGCCGTCGATATTGATCGACATCACCGGCATCCCCGGCCTCGCCGGCATCGCGGTTGCCAATGGCAAAGTCACTATCGGCGCGCTGACCACGCACGCGGAAGTCGAACGCTCCACTCAAATCGCCCACACCCTGCCGCTGCTCGCGCAGGCGGCACCGCATATCGCGCATGTCGCGATCCGCAACGCCGGCACGTTCGGCGGCAGCATCGCGCTCGCCGACCCGGCGGCGGAATGGCCGGCGTGCTGTCTTGCGCTCGACGCGGAATTTGTTATTGCCAGTCAAGGCGGCAGTCGCAAGGTCAGGGCGCGCGATTTTTTCCAGGCGCTCTATACGACCGCCATCGGACCGGCGGAAGTGCTGACCGCCATCGAAATCCCGGTGCCGGCCGGCGGTTCGCGCAGCGCTTTCGTCGAACTCACGCGGCGCCGCGGCGATTATGCGATCGTCGGCGTCGCGGCGGTGGCGAACAACGCGCAGGGGACATTGTCCGGCGTGCAGCTCGCCTTTCTCGGTGTCGATCAGACCCCGGTGCTCGCCAAAAATGCGATGGCTGAAGTCGAGGGCAAACACCTGTCGCCCGCGGTAATCGCAGCCGCCGCGCAAGCGCTGGCCGCCGATCTCGATCCCTCCGGCGACACCTATTCGACGCCCGCGACAAAATTGCATCTCGCCCGCGTCATCGCCGGCCGCGCGCTCAACGCACTCAACGCGTGAGAAAAATAATGGATCATGCGGTCGAAACCACGCTGACCATCAACGGCACGCCGACCACGCGGCGCATCGAGCCGCGGCAGCATCTCGTTGATTTCCTGCGCGAGGAACTCGGCCTCACCGGCTCGCATACCGGCTGCGAGCATGGCGTGTGCGGCGCATGCACGGTGCGTGTGGACGGCCGGATAGTGCGCGGCTGCCTGATGCTTGCCGTGCAGGCCGCCGGCAAATGCGTCGACACCATCGAAGGCCTGTCCG
>JAYVME010000477.1:0-7477 GCA_043759115.1 Betaproteobacteria bacterium
ATGGCAACCATCGCCTTCTTAGCTGGATGCGGAGCGACGATGCGAGTTGCACCGGAAAAACAATCTGCGATTGATGCAGTGGCAATAAGTGACAAGGTAGTTGTCACAGACAAGCCCCAATTTATAAGCGGAGTTGGGCGCCTTTTCGCGCCGGGCATTGGCGGCGCGACGGGCGCAATGATTGATGCGGCCGAACGGGATAAAGATAAACAGTACGTCGCCTTTCTTAAGGCCGCTGGCATCGATGTAGCATCAATCGTTAAGGCGGCATTCGAGGCCCAACTTCGAGAACATCTGGTTTATGGTTCGAAGCTTAGAGCAAATGCAACATACCGCTTCGAGCTCGAAGTGCCATTTCATGCTCTTGTGCAAAAAACGTCCTTTACAGATTACTACCGGGCCAACGTGAGCTTACGTATCAAACTTGTTGGTCCGAGCGGTGAGGTGCTCGGCGAAGGGAGGGCTCAGTCGTGTCTTTTTGGCGATTGTGTTCCACAATATAAACTCGACGAGATTCGATCGAACCCTGGATTGCTAAAGATTCAGTACGAGGCAGCCGCAAAGGATGCCGCTCGTCAAGTTCTCGAAGGTCTCTAGCAAATGTACGTTCTAACTATTGCGTCCACCACGACGCGTCAGAGGCGACGCGCGGGTGACGCTGGACGTTAGACTGCGTCGAGTCGATCTGAGGGTATGTAACCGTACAGGTTGCGGAACGTCACCGATTAGGTTACACTGCCTCTCGTGATCAAATCTTTCGCTCACAAAGGACTGGAGAAATTTTTTCTTGCCGGCAACGCTGCTGGAATTCAGGTGATTCACGTAAAAAAGCTCCGCTTGATTCTCGCACAACTTGACAAATCAAAGTCCATTGATGACATGGACATCCCGACGTTGCATCTGCACGAGCTTAAGGGATCGAGAAAAGGCAGTTGGTCTGTGACAGTTCAAGCGAACTGGCGCGTCACTTTTCGCTTAGTGGACGGTGACGCCGAGATTGTCAACTACGAGGACTATCATTGAGAGGCTTTCATGCAAATGCATAACCCACCCCATCCCGGTGAGATTCTCCAGGGCCTATGGCTGGATCCTGCAGGGATCAGCATTACCGAAGCCGCACAAGCTTTGGGGGTAAGCAGGAAGACGTTGTCGAAGATCGTAAATGGCCGCGGCGCACTCACGCCCGAAATGGCAATGCGCCTGGCGCGGGCCTTTAGCACCTCGCCAGAAAGCTGGCTTGCGCATCAAGCTGCGCATGACTTGTGGCAACTACGGCAGGTGAAGCTTCGGGTGCAGAAGCTTGCGGCCTGATGGGTTTGCTCCGTCTAACTTTTGGTGCAGTGGACCTGCCTTCGACGGACCGCTGACCACGACGTTATCGCTAACGGAAAACCATAGTGCGCAAACTCAAACCTGTAACACCCGGCGAACTCTTGCTGGAAGAGTTTTTGAAGCCGATGGGAATCAGCCAGTACCGTGTGGCGAAGGAGATAGGCGTGCCTGCGCAGCGCATCGGAGAGATCGTGGCAGGGAAACGAAACATTACCGCCGATACCGACTTGCGCCTGTGCCGGTTTTTCGGCCTTTCCAACGGCTACTGGCTGCGTGCCCAGGTGGCGCATGACACTGAAGTCGCGCAACGCGAATTAGGTGCAAAGCTTCAGAAAATCACACCATGGTCAAGCGCCGCCGTTCATAGAAATCGCGCTTTAACGTGCGCGTGAAACGCGGCGGTTGCATGCGGCAATCTTGCTCACCATGCACCCGTTTTACGGCTTTTTCCAGCACGGGTATACTTGTTCCGTCACTGCTAGGGAACCTCTGATTAACCGTCATACCCGCGCAGGCGGGTATCCAGAAGCAATTGAATCTCCTGGGTTCCCGCCTGCGCGGGAACGACGAAAGTGCGGTTTTTCGGACCTTCCCTAGGCACCTGGCGCATCCTGTTTGAATTCAAATAAGGGAGGATAGGCATGGCTACCAAATTATCGGCTGGTGCGGTTGTGGCGCTGATTGCCCAGTTCATGTTCGGCATACCGGCGGCTTTAGCGGAAGTCAGCGAAATCAAGATCGCGCGCCAGTTCGGGATCTCTTTTCTGCCGCTGCACGTGATGCAGGACAAGAAGCTCTTCGAGAAGCATGCCAAGGCCGCTGGACTGGATACGCAGGCGGCTTATCTGCAGATCGCGGGGGGCGCCAGCCAGAACGATGCGTTGCTGTCGGGAAGCATCCATATCGCGGGCGGCGGTATTCCCCCTCTCGCTATTTTGTGGGCACGCACGAAGGGCACGCAGAACGAAGTCAAGGCAATCTCCGCCAAGAATGCGGCGCCCATCATGCTGCTCACGCGCGAGGCCCGAATCAAGTCGATCAAGGACTTCACCGAAAAAGACCGCATCGCCATGCCGGTCGCGCGGATTTCGGGCGGCGCGATCATTCTGCAAATGGCCAGTCAGAAGGAATTCGGCAAGGGCAACGAGTTCAAGTTCGACAACCAGAGCGTCAGCATGGCGACACCCGATGCGACAACGGCGCTCTTGTCGGGCGGCGGCGAAATCAACAATCACTTTTCGGAGCCGCCGTTCCAGTACCAGGCGCTGAAAAGGCCCGGCATACAGTCGATTCTCAAGTCGTATGACGTATTGGGCGGGGTGACGACCTACAACCTGGTGTGGACGAGCACCAGGTTTCACGACGAAAATCCCAAGACCTACCGCGTTTTTCTGGCCGCGTTCAATGAGGCCATTCAGGAAATCTACAAGGACCGCCGCGGCGCGGCGGAGAGTTACATTCGCATCACCAAGGAAAAAATTTCAGTCGAGGAACTCCTCGAACTCATCAACAATCCTGAATTCGAGTTCACCATGACGCCGAAGAACCTGATGAAAATCGTCAGCTTCATGTCGGAAGTGGGCCACATCAAAGTCAAACCGGAGTCGTGGAAAGATCTGTTTTTCCCCGAAGTCCACAACCTGCCGGGAAGCTGAACGGGACATGGACCACGCGATTGCGGCGGCGACTGCAACGGCTTGCCTGACGCAGCATCTGGCAGGTCATAGCACCCCGGTCTGCGGTCGCGACCCCGGTTACGATTTCAATCCAACCGGGTTATCTTGCGTTAATTCCCGGGGTTGCGCTGGGTTTCGGCTCCTGTAAAGCGCGTATTTAATGGCAAACGGATCAATGGTTACCGTGGCTGCACAGCAAGACGCCGTCCCCGGCGTCGCCGTCCGCGCGCTCTCGGTAACTTACGGTGCGCACGCGGCCCTGTCCACAGTCACCCTTGAGGTGCGGGACGGAGAATTTGTTTGTTTGCTCGGACCTTCGGGTTGCGGCAAGACCACCTTGCTCAATACGATCGCGGGCTTTGTCCGTGCCTCGGCAGGAGAGGTGCTGATCAGTGGAAATGCCGTGGCGGGTCCGGGCGCCGATCGCGGCATGGTGTTTCAGGAATACGCATTGTTCCCGTGGTTTACCGTCGAGCAGAACGTCCAGTATGGACCCCGGCTGCGCGGGGTAACCACGCCTGCGCTACAGGAAATTTCCGATCGCTATCTCAAACTCGTGCATCTGGAAGAAACCAGGCACCGTTATGCCAGCCAGTTGTCCGGTGGGCAGCGCCAGCGCGTGGCGATTGCCCGCGCACTGGCCAATCAGCCGAAAATTCTGCTCATGGACGAACCGTTCGGCGCGCTGGACGCGATGACGCGCGAGGCGCTGCAGGAAGAGTTGCTGCGCATCTGGGAGGCGGAACGCCGCACCTGCCTGTTTGTCACGCATAGCATCGGCGAGGCAGTTTTTCTGGCCGATACCATCGTCGTCATGCAGGCGCATCCCGGCCGCATTCAGGTCGTCCTCGAAAACACGCTCGCGCGTCCGCGCGAACGCACTTCCGACGCCTACTTTGCGATGTATCGAAAAGTCGATGGCTTTTTGCGTGCCGCCCACCGGGCAGACGCCGCACCGGCGCGTGCTCCATGACTTCCCCCATGAGTGAAGGGCCACGCCCAACCGATGCGCTTGGCACGCCGCTGCTCACGCGCCGTCAGCGGATGCTCCTCGCGTTCACCTCTTTGCTGGTCACGCTGGCGCTCTGGTGGCTGGCCAGTGCAAGCGGCTGGGTCGATAAAATCCTGCTGCCGTCGCCGCGCGACGTGCTGGCGGCATTCCAGTCGTCCATTGCGGACGGCAGTCTGCTGAGAAACGTCATGGCGAGTCTGCGGCGTGTACTGGAAGGATTTGCGGTCGCACTCATCGTCGCCGTGCCATTGGGCATAGCGATGGGCGTATCGCGTATCGTTTACGGACTTGTCGACCCGTTGCTCGAGTTGCTGCGCCCAATTCCGCCGATCGCGGTGATTCCGCTGGCCATACTCTGGTTTGGAATCGATGAATTGTCCAAGGTCTTTATCATCGCCTACGGCGCATTTTTCCCGATTCTTGTGAACACCCTGGCTGGCTTCCGGGAAGTCGATCGCGTGCAGGTGCGTGCCGCCCAGGCGCTGGGCGCCAATCGTTTTCATATTTTCAGGGACGTGGTGCTGCGTTCGGCGTTTCCGTTCATGATCGTCGGTGCGCGGCTGGGAATGAGCATGGCATTCATCGTGCTCGTCGCGGCCGAGTTGATTGCTTCCAGCGCGGGACTCGGTTTCATGATCAGCGACGCCCGCTACAACTTTCGCACTGACCAGATTTTTCTTGGCATGGCCTGCATAGGCGCGCTTGGTTTCGCGCTCAACGCGCTGCTGCTGAGATTGGAACGTTCTCTGCTAAAGTGGAAAACGATATAAAACGCGAGCCTGTATCATCATAACTATGGAGGTCGTCATGAACAGCATCAATCGCTGCACCGCAAGCCTCGCAACGACGCGTGCGGCCCGGGTTTTTCGCACCGCCTGCACGGCGCCCTTGCTGGCGCTGACCGCAATGCTTCCCCTGCCGGGTGCGGCACAAACGGCCGTCACCATCGGCGCCGGCAAGGACCCCAATCTA
The DNA here is from genome assembly GCA_043759115.1 of Betaproteobacteria bacterium. Classification (GTDB taxonomy): domain Bacteria; phylum Pseudomonadota; class Gammaproteobacteria; order Burkholderiales; family SG8-41; genus PALSA-1004. The sequence goes on from JAYVME010000477.1 coordinate 4,993, forward strand.
GCTGCGCAGATCGTCATTGCGCGCGAAAAAGGCTTTTTTAAAGAAGCAGGGCTTGATGCCGATGTAAAGTTTTTCCCCTCGGCCGGCGATCTGATGACGGCAGTGGTAGGCGGCAGCGTGCCGATCGGCACCTCCGGCGCAACACCGACGACAACGCTGCGCTCGCGGCCATTCCCGATCAGGATCCTATCCCAGATATCGGACATCTCCGGGGCACAGCAGATCATCGTCAAGCAGAGCCTGAAAAGCCTCGACGAGCTGTACGGCAAGAAAATTGCCATTATGCGCGGCACAGCATCCGAGTCGCTGTTCAACTCGTTCGTCAAAGCGTATGGCTTCGACGCGGGCAAGGTGGAACTCGTCAACATGGCGCCGGCCGAAATGCTGGCGAGCTTTTCGCGCGGCACCGTCGACGCAATCTCGGTGTGGGAACCGAACACAACGCGTGCGCGCAGGATCGCCAACGGCAAGTTACTCGTGAGCGGAACCAAGTCCATGATCCCGGGCAGGGAGGGCGAGCGGCGCATTTACGGCGACCACGGCGTACTGTTTGCAACCGACGCTTTTATCAAGGAACAGCCCAATACCGTGAAGGCGGTGATTTCCGCACTGCTCAAGGCCAATGAGTTTATCGCCAGCAACAAGAGCGAAGCCACCCAGATTCTGGCCAAGGAGTTCGGTCTCGAACCGGCGGAGATGACCGACGTAATGGCGTCCAACAATTACACGCTCGCGATCAACGACGAGATGGTGCGGGACCTTGATCAGGTGGCGGATTTTCTGTTCGGTCTGAAACGCATCCAATCCCAGCCCAAAGCACGCGAGTGGATCGATCCTGATCTGCTGCGGGCGGTACGCCCCCAACTGGTGCAAATCAAGTAGCCCCGCGCAACGCCGCGGCGCCGCTGCCCGTGGTTGGGGCGGCCGCGCCGCGCGTACCCGGCAATGAAAATAGCCTCCCATCTTGAAAAATTTGAACGTCTTGACGCCGTCAGACGGCGTCTCGATCCCGCGGCCGACCGCGAACTCTGGATCTGGACTGCGATGAACGCATGCACTCATTTGCTTAACGCCGCCCTGCACCACTGCGGCGCAACTGAAGAGATTGATTCTTTTCATTCACAGATCGAAGGCCGTTACGCCGTGCCTGACCGCGTTACCGGCGCGTTAAGCGACTCGCGGCATCGCCCGGGGGACGTGATGCACGTCGGCCAGCCGGCCATCGATCGGCCCATTCCGCCCGCCGTTGAGCGCGCGTGTACGGCATTAAAAATCATTGAAGATCTGCGCGAGCCGTACGTGCGCGGCAATCAGCCGGTCACCGACGGTGCCCCCGCGCAATGGCAGCTCGCCTACTCGCACTGCATCGCCGAACTGTCCGCGGCGCTTGGGGCGCCCGCAAAAGGTGTCAAATGAGGATCGAAGATCACCTCGCGAAAGCGCACAGCATTGAGCGGTCGCTCGCGCGGTGTACCGCCGCGGATTATGAGACGGTGATTGAGGCAGCCATGCTGGCCGGCACGCATTGGTTCAATATCCTGCTGCATCAAACGAATTTGATGCCCAGTGACCGCGATGCGATGCACGCCGAATTTTTGGCGCCGGCCGACCGGCACAACGTGCGGGCGACAGTGCCGGACGCGCTGCGCGCGCTCGAAGAAATAGAGCGGCTTCGTACGCCCTATGTAAGGGGCGATATGCCGGGCGGTGAACAGGCGGCGGCACATGCGCTCGAGTGCCTGTGCCGGCTCAGGGATAGCGCGCTTGCAAATAGGTAGCTCTGCCGGCGGATGCGCGAATGTCGTGTTACGATTGTTGCGCGAAGTTCATACCTTACGCGGGACAACCCCCGACCCATGACCGCCACGCTGCCTTTGAATCAGATTTCCGCCACCGATGCCGCTGCCGCGATCGCCGCCGGCAAGCTCACGTCCGAATCCCTGGTCGCCGCCTGTCTCGAACGCGTCCGGCAACGCGAAAACGAGGTTCGGGCGTGGGCCTGCATCGACAGCGAGCTTGCCTTGCGGCAGGCCCGCCAGCGCGATAAGGAGACGCCGAGAAGCCGCCTGCACGGCATTCCGGTCGGCGTGAAAGACGTGATCGACACTTGCGACCTGCCAACCGAGTACGGCTCGCCGATTTATCCCGGTCACCGGCCGGTCAGCGACGCGGCGTGCGTGGCGCAGGTGCGGGAACTGGGCGGCGTCATTTTCGGCAAAACGGTCTCCACCGAATTCGCCACGCGCCATCCGAACAAAACGCGCAACCCGCGCAATCTCGAGTACACGCCCGGCGGCTCCTCGAGCGGATCGGCGGCGGCTGTCGCGGACAACATGGTGCCGATAGCCTTCGGCACCCAGACTTCCGCGTCCATCATCCGTCCCGCCGCGTACTGCGGCGTAGTCGGCTACAAACCGACATTCGGCCTGCTCAATCGAGCCGGACTCAAATTTCTTGCCGAATCGCTCGATACACTCGGCATCCT
>JAYVME010000478.1:0-7464 GCA_043759115.1 Betaproteobacteria bacterium
ATTTGCATAAACATAATCTGCTCTCCTTGCAAAACGAGTTGATAGCGTTTGATGAAGTTGACCATTTAATTTCTTGCAGCCTGTCGCCTACTGCGGTGCCTTGGCTGCCAGTTCACGATGCAACTTCGCCAATGCCAGGGTGTCCTTGGCAGCACCGTCATATTTCTTTGAAAGCGCATTGCAATGCGAGACGAGCTTGTGCTTTTCCTCCAGGAAGCTAACCGCGCTCCAACAAGTCTCATGGCTTTTACTCCTTCAAACTGTTACAACTTTTGGTGCCAAAGACATACGATTAGATTATGCCACGCTAATTTCGAGTTCTTGATCTATGTCAACAGCTACGCGTTGGCGCGGCAATTCCCGCGCGCTTTTTTTCCCGATTGCGTCGATCCACGCACTATGCGTGAGCGTAATCTTGCCAGCCCCCTGGTCGACTTTGCGGACTTCACCTTGGGCAAGCCCGGTGGCGGCGGCTGGCTGGGCCTGCGTTTTAGGGTGATGGGCATCGTCCGCGGCTGCCTGCAAAGTGAATGCCGAGCCGAGGACCACCGCTGCGAACAGAATGCGAATATGAGTCATGTTTGTCTCTCCAGGTTGATGGCAAAAAATTACGTGCCGTAGTTTTGATAGGTGGTGACGGAGGGTGCGGCGCTACCTGCCGCGCTCAGTAATGCGAGAACAATTCCAATCACCTGTGCGGTTCGTCGAAGTTTCACAATCTGCTCTCCTTCGGTAACGGTTCTTAATCAACGATGCCGATGCGATGCCCAATTACTGGGCGGATGATTTCGGCGAAACCACGAATACTTTCCCGACCTCCGCCGCCTTGGAATGTCGCGGAATCACGCAGCCAAAATTGAATTCGCCGTTCTCGGTAAACTGCCACACGATCTCCTCGGTTTTTCCCGGCGCAACGTATGTCATGAACGCGCCGGCATGCTCCACCATGCCTGGAAATGACGCCATCAGTTGTGCGTGCTCTTCGAGATCCTGCGGGGTGCCTATTACCATCTGGTGCAATTCTTTACCGGAGTTCTTGACCACGAACCTGACGGTTTCACCGCGCTGAATAGTCAACTTCGCCGGGTTGAAATACATCGTGTCACTCATGTCGACATATACGGTGCGGCTGATCTTTTTGGGATCGCCCGCTTTACCGAACAATTTTTCCGTCGACACTTGCCTCGGCTTTGGGTCGGATTTCCCGGGTTGATCCGCATCGGCGCGCGCACAAACGGCGACCACGGAAACGCACAGCGCGAAAGCGGTTGAGATTATTACGGTTTTCATCGGAATCATCGCCTTTTTGCTCAAATGCATCATCGTCTTTTTACTTGGCGGCATGCGACGTGGTCAGCCCCATCGTGGCTGCAAAAATCAGGGATCGAACTTTCATGGTGTTTCTCCTTTTGGGTTGGTGTTGCGTATTAACCGTCTAAGCTGATTACTTGTTCGCTGCGGCCCTGGCGACGATGATTTTGGTGATCAAATACTTGCTGCCGTCGTAGGTAAGCTCGAAGTCCACTTTCTGCAGCGGTTGCAGGCTCGACAGCATCGCTTTGTCCTTTACCAGGAACGACATGGTCATGCCCGGCATGTTGAGCCCCTGCAGCGGGCCGTGCTTGATGGTGACCGCTCCCTTTTCCCGGTCGATCTGCTGAATCAAGCCGGTGCCCGTGCTGGTTTTTTGGATGGCGGCGGGAGCTTGAGGTTGCGCCGAGTGCTGCCCGCCAGGATGGTGGTTGGCAAAAGCGTTTTCGGCGCCAGCGACTGCGAATAGCATTATCAAGAGAAACTTTTTCATATCTTGCTCCTTTCAGTCGGGTTGACGAGATGCAGCATGAGACTGTGCTATGCCTTTACCTTGTAGCCAATCATCATCTTCGTGTCTTCGTGTTCCAGGTTATGGCAATGGAACATGTAGGTCTGGTCGCCGGAGAACGGATGACTGAAATCGAGCGCGATACGCACCGACTCTCCCGGCCACACCAGCACGGTGTCGAGCAGGCCCGTATCCTGCGGCAGAAGGCCGTTGCGCCGGGTGGCGAGCGCTTTGACTTGCGCCGGGCTGTCACGCCGCTCGATCACCCGGAACTGGAAGCCGTGAATGTGCATTGGGTGCGGCATGCTGGCACGGTTGTTCCGCAGCAGCCAGGTTTCGCGCGTGCCGCGCCGCACGGTGACCGGCGTTTCAAGCATGTTGAAGCGCCAGCCGTTGATATTCCATTTACCCTTGCCGTCGTGGCCGAGCGTAAGGCGCCGCGGCTCGCCCGCTGCGGCCGAGAGCTTCGGCAATTGCGACAGCTGCGACGGGATTTTCCTCTTGTACTCGGGTGACGACTTGACGTTGATCTGAAGCAGCGGCATTTCCGCGCCATCCATCAGACCGCCGCCCGCATGTGCGGCGTGCGGGTCCGCTCCGCCGCCCTGCATGGCGCCGGCCGCCGGTTTGCCGCTTTTCTCGTCAACCGACTCATTGTGCATCGGGTCGAATGCGCGGCTCATGAGAAATACCGGTTCGCTCGCGGTTGCCTCGCGCAGGTCGACCAGCACATCAAGCCGTTGCGCCGCTCCGATGAAGGTTTCCCGCACCTTCTGCGGCTGCTCCAGCAAGCCGCCGTCAGTGCCGATCAGGTAATACTCGATCAAGCGGTTGCCCTGCGCGAAGGCGAGGCGGTAACTGCGGGCATTGGAGCCATTCAGGATGCGGAAGCGGTAGATGCGGCGGGCGGCGTCGAAGTAGGGCCGCACCGTGAGGTTTACCAGAATTTCTTCGCCGAGAAAGCCCGCGAACATCTGGTCGCGCGACAGCTTGTATTCGAGCTTGCCTTCGAAGTTGAAGCTGCGATCCTGGATCACCAAAGGGATGTCGGTGACGCCGAGCGCGAGATCGAGTGCACGGGCGAGTTTTTCCTCGTCGTCATCTTTCACGATCAACAATCCGGCGAGCCCCTTGTAAGCCTGCTCGCCGGCGATGTCGTGAGGATGGGGGTGATACCAGTAATTGGCGGCGCGGTCGCGCACCGTGAAGGCATAGTCGAAGCTTTTGCCTGGGTCCACTTGATACATGCCGCTGCCGTCGTTGCGCTCGTCGTTGGTCAGGCCGTGCCAATGAATAATTGTCGGCTGTTTCAGCCGGTTGACCATGCGCAGCTTGATCTCGTCACCCGGCCGCGCCAGCAGGGTTGGATTCAATAACTGCCTGCCGCCCACGTCAGCAACGTAGGCCCAGAACGGCGACGAGAGCTTGGGCAGGACCTCGAAACTCAGCTCGCTCACGGTGATCTGTTTTACGTCTTTTCCCGCTACTGCCGCGTACAAACCGCTGGCGCCGGGAAGACGCAAGCGGTTAATAAACTGTCTCGCGGGTGCGGCGGAAGGCGCGGATACAGGCGCGGTCTTGTGTCCCTCATCCATGGCCGCGAATACCGGTTGCCGCCACAGCGGTCCGCCAAGGCTCGCGGCACCGGCGCCCGCGAGCGTGCCTAAAAACTTTCTGCGTGTCATTTGGCTGAAGGTTTTGGTTTCTCGAGCGGCGTGAAGCGCGCCTGGACCGGCGGCTGGCCGGCCAGCGTCACGGATACCACGACCTTCATGTCAGGCGCCGGCTTGAAACCGCCGCTACCCGCGAGCGCATTTTCACCGCTCGGCTCAAGCTTCACGCTGGACGTGTTTTTGCCCGCCAGCACGGTCGCGGTGCCGGTCGCGCCTTTGGTCGCGATTTTTGCATCCTTGCTGCCGGTGACATACACCGTCAGCGCGGTATCCTTGACGATCAGTTCCAGGTGATATTTCCCGGCGTCCTTGACCTGGCCGCCGTTCGGGCTGATCGCGGGCCCGTCAGCGCTGGCGGCAACCGGGTAAGCGAACAGCATGGCGGAAAGAACGAAAGCGTTGATCTGTTTCATCGTCAGGTTCCTTTCAGTGGTTGATGCAAATGATTGCGGTGATGTGTCTCAAAAGGCTTGCTTTGCATGCTCATCGAACAATCGCTTGAGCGGTTTCTCACCCCACAGCCAGAACATGACCGGCGTGAGGATGGTGTCGAGAAGGGTGGAACTCACCAGCCCGCCGAAAATCACGACCGCCACCGGGTGCAGGATTTCCTTGCCCGGTTCGTCGGCGGCGAGCATCAGCGGCACCAGCGCGAACGCAGCCACCAGCGCGGTCATGAACACCGGTGTCAACCGCTCAAGCGAGCCGCGCACGATCATTTCCTTGCCGAATGTTTCGCCCTCGAACGCGCACAGGTTGATGTAGTGGCTCACCTTCAGGATGCCGTTGCGCGCGCTGATCCCGGCGAGCGTGATGAAGCCGATCATCGACGCGACCGACAGCGGCTGGCCGGCAAGCTTGAGCGCGATGACGCTGCCGACCAGCGCGAGCGGGATATTGCACATGATCATCAGCGACAGTGCGGTAGAGCGGTAGCGCGTGTAGAGCACGATGAAAATAATGAACATCGACATCACGGAAAGCAGGGCGATCAGGCGCGTGGCTTCCTCCTGCGCCTGGAACTGGCCCTCGAGGCTGGTAAAGTAACCGGCCGGCAGCGGGCTCGCGGCGATTTCGGAGCGGATGCGCGCCACGATGCCGGAGAGGTCGGCGCCGTCGGAGTTGGCCGAGATCGCGATGCGCCGGCGCGTGTTGTCGCGCGAGATCTGGTTGGGTCCGTCGCCATCCTCGATCTCGGCAACGCGGGAGAGCGGCACCCGCCCGCCGGGTGTTTCGATCAGCAGTTGTTCGAGCGCGCGTGGGCCGCGCGCCGAGTCGGGCAGGCGCACCACCAGATCGAAGCGGCGGCTGCCCTCGATTACCTGCGCGAGCTTTTCGCCGCCGAGCAGCGTCTCGAGCGCTTTCAACACCACCGCCGGTGCCACGCCGTAGGCCGCCGCCTTTTCGTAGTCCACGCGCAGCTTGATCTGCGGGATCAGCACCGCCTTCTCGATCTGCAGGTCGGCGACGCCGGGTATCGTTGCCAGCCGGTCGCGCAGTTGCGCGGCCAGCGCGCGCAGCGTATCGAGATCGTCGCCGTAGATCTTGAGCGCGATCTGCGCGCGCACGCCCGACAGAATGTGGTCGAGCCGGTGCGAGATCGGCTGCCCGACGTTGACCACCGCCGGCAGCACGGCGAGGCGGTTGCGGATGTCCTGCAGCACGGCGTCGCGACTGCGCTGCGAGCGCTTCAGGTCGACGTCGATCTCGCTGTAATGCACGCCCTCGGCATGCTCGTCGAGCTCGGCGCGGCCGGTGCGGCGCCCGACGTGGATGACTTCCGGCACTTGCGTGATCAGTTGCTCGCCCTGGGTGCCGATGCGATTCGACTCCGACAGCGAAGTGCCGGGATTGAGCAGCAGGTTGATGGTGAGCGTGCCCTCGTTGAACGACGGCAGGAACGCGCGCGGGAAGAACGGCACCGTCGCCGCGGCGAGCAGCACTGTCGCCAGCGCAGCCGCGAGCAGCAGCCGGGCGTGATCGAACGACCAGTGAAGGATATGCGTGTCCCATTGTTTGAGTTTTTTCACCAGCGGACTGTATTCGTCCTCGGCGCGCAGGTTGAAGCGCAGCGACCACCACGGTGTTTTCGCGGCGTGGCCGGCGGGCGCCGACGCGCCGCGGGCGAGCAGGTAGTAGCACAACACTGGAGTGAGCGTCACCGACACCAGCATGCTGGCGAGTATGGAAACGATGAACGCAATGCCCAGCGGCGCGAACAGCCGGCCCTCGATTCCGGACAGCGCGAACAACGGCACGAACACCAGCGCGATGATCACGGTGGCATACACGATGCCGGACAGCACTTCCTTGGTTGCCGCGGCGATCACTTCCAGCGCCGGCTTGTGCGTGCCGTCGGCGACGTTGCGCTTCAAGCGGCGCAGAATGTTCTCGAGCCCGACGATGGCGTCGTCCACCAGCGCGCCGATCGCGATCGCGAGGCCGCCGAGGGTCATGGTGTTGATCGAAAGCCCCATCAGCTTGAACGTGAGCGCGGTGATCAGGATCGACATCGGAATCGCGGTGAGCGAAATCACCGTGGTGCGGAAATTGAGCAGAAACAGGAACAGCACCACCGCCACCATGATCGCGCCGTCGCGCAGCGCCTCTTCGACGTTGGTGACCGAGGCTTCGATGAAGCTGGCCTGCTTGAATACGATCTCGGGTGCCGCCATGCCTGCCGGCAGCGATTTCCCGAGGTCGGCCAGCGCCGCCTCGATATCGCGCGTGAGCTTCACCGTGTCGGCGGCGGGTTGCTTCTGCACCGAAAGAATCACCGCGGGCTTCGCGTTGTAGCTTGCATCGCCGCGCTTCGCCGCCGCGGCAAGCTTCACCTGCGCCACCTGCTTCAACAGGATCGGCTGGTTGTTTTTTGCGGTGATGGCGAGGTTCTGCAGGTCGGCCAGGCGCGCGGTGCGGCCGATGTTGCGGATCAGGTACTCGCGTGCGCCGCTCTCGAGAAATCCGCCGCTGGTGTTGGCGGCGTAATTCTTTAGCGCGGACTCGATCTGATCGAGAGTCACGCCGAGCGCGGACATTTGCGCCAGAGCGGGCTCGACGCGGTACTGCTTGACCTCACCGCCGATCGGAATCACCTGGGCCACTCCCGGAATGGTGAGCAGACGCGGCCGCATCACCCAGTCGGCGTATTCGCGCACCTGCATCGGACTCGTTTTTTCCGGATCGGCCGGCAGCGCGATCAGCATGATCTCGCCCATGATCGAGGCGATTGGCCCCATCTGCGGCGTGATGCCTTGGGGCAACTGCTCTTTGACGAGCGACAGCCGCTCGGCGACCTGCTGGCGGTTGCGGAAGACCTCCGTACCCCAGTCGAACTCGACGAACACGACCGAGAGCCCGATGCCGGACACCGAGCGCACGCGCGTCACGCCGGGCATGCCGTTCATCGCGGTCTCGATCTGAAAGGTGACGAGCTGCTCGACTTCTTCCGGCGCCATGCCGCCCGCTTCGGTGAGCAGGTTCACGGTCGGCTTGTTGAGATCCGGGAACACGTCTACCGGCATCTGCTTGATGGTGAGGCCGCCGTAAAAGACGAGCACCAGTGACAGCGCCAACACCAGCAGACGCTGCTTGAGGCTCGCGTCGATAAGAAAGTTGAACATGGCGGCTCCGTCAACGCACCTGGGCGAGCGCCGCCGCGCCGCCGGTAACGACCCGGTCGCCGGCGGCGATGCCTTCGGTCAGCGCCGCGTTGGCGCCGTCGAGCGCCTGAAAGCGCACCTTCCTGGCGACGAATGTTTCGGCGCCCACATGCACCCATGCCACGGTTTCGCCGGCGCCATTCCTGGTGAGCGCCGCGAGCGGCGCCGCCACGCCCTTGACCGTGCGCCGGGTCTGGGCCACCACTTTCAGCGGCTGGCCCACCGCCAGCGGCGGCAGCGGCGGCTTGATCCGGAACACCAGCGGCAGCGCCTGCTCGCGCAGTTGCTGCGCGCCGCCGACGAAAGC
>JAYVME010000479.1:0-7463 GCA_043759115.1 Betaproteobacteria bacterium
TGCCGGCAGAGTCGAATTCGGCCTTGAGCCGTTGCAACTCCTCCTCGGTCGTGCGGCTGGAATCGACGATCAACACCACGCGGTGTGGAGTGCTGGACCAGCGTGTTGGCAAGGGGATTCGCCTTGCGCCAGCGTCTACCAGCACCAAGTCGTAGGCCAGGCACAAACTGCGGAATGCCTGCGCCCAGCGTATGCCGTTCGTGATGCCGAACGCAGCTTTCGCGTCCAGTGTCAACACATGCAAGTGCCCATCGTCGCCGGGATGAACCCAAGGGTCGGGCACCGGCGAATCTCCCTCGCCGGTGAAACCCATGAATACTTTCGGTACGATTTCCAGGGCGGCCGCGGCGCCGCGCTTGCCGGCATCGTAGGATACTAGCAAGATGCGCAGCGAGTGAGACGTCGCGAGGATGCGTGCCAGTCCGACTGTGACTGTGGTGACTCCCTCGCCGCCGATGCGCGATATGAATGCCGTCACCGACGCGCCCTCGGTTCTGTCTTCGGCTTCTGCAGACGAAAAAAGGCGTTCCCGAATCGAATCGAGGGATGCTTGCAGTTGGGCGTTGTTACGCACGGCAACACCGCAGTCGCGCCGGCAGGGGGAATCCGCCGCTCTCAACGCTGACACTGCCAGGTATCTGACGCACCGGGGAACTCATCAGCGAACCTGGATCGCGAATCCGGCACCGAGTTCGAACGGCAGCAGGCCACGAATGAATTGCCTGACGAACAGGTTGACATCGGCAATCCGCGAGCGCGCCACGTACACCACGTCGTTGCCTTGCAAGCTGAATCTTCCCTGTTGTTCCTCCGACAGCAATCCACTCTTGAGGTCAAAGGTCCAATAGTCGTAGTTGAAGTCAGGCCGCGGGCGCAGCACTAGGATGGCAGTTTCGTCAGCCGTATCGGTGAATCCGCCGGCGTTCGCAATGGCCGTTACAAGGTTGACGGGACGTACGAGCCCCATGGCGCCGGGTTTCTTGACCTCACCCATCACGTATAGCGTCGGTTCGGCGCGTCTGACGAGGTTCACGGTGACGGCGAGTTGGTCGCCGAATTCGCGCCCATACGCCGCACGGATATCTTCGCGGATGGCTGACAACGGCCTATCGATGGCGACTGGAGGGATCAGAGCCATTTCGAGCGGATCCTTGTCGAACACGGTAAAGCTGACTTTGTTGACGCCGCGATCGGCACCCAAGTGCTGCATGAACTGGCGTAGCCGGCTCTGGCTGCGGGTGATCGAGATGACCACACGCGGATTACGCAAGCGCGCTTTGGAATAGCCCGACTCCGCCGCGCTCGCGATCTCCGCCAGCGTCAAGCCCATGACAGGCAATGTGCCAAGCAGTGGAAGCGAGACCGAACCGTCAGGGAGTACCCCGATGTCATCGCGGTCAAGTTCGGCATGATCGGAAACCTGGATGCGCAGAATGTCGCCGACGTCGACCCGGTATGTCTTCGCGTCCGATCTGCCTGTGAAGTAGTAGGCCACTTCGATCACATCCCCGTTGGTGATCGTGTTCGGGTGCAGGGTCGCTGTCGGCGGTAACGGTGGTAGCGGGGTGTCGCTAGGGGCGAATCGGCTGGCGCATCCACTTGAGGCGAACGGCAGGCCCAGGGCAATGACCGACAGGCATAGCGCGCGCCGGTCGGAATCTGGACGATCGCGAAACAAAGCGGGCACAGCAACCCGTCCCGCAGAGGTCGTCGTAGGGAAGGCCTCGGGTCCGGGAAAGTCCTTTTTTTTTCGACGTCGGAATACCTCACCGACGGTCAGGTCGAGCATCGATTTCATCGATTGGATATTAACATTCGCGTGCGGGATATTCCGTGCGATGCGGCAGAATGTGGAATACTCCAATATGACATTCACGGCAGCGTTCGCGGAGATGATCATTTTAGACATCTGCAGATTCGGTACGGTGCGCAATGGAACCCGGCTAGCCATGGTTGCCGGGCTCATTTTGCTGGCGTTTGCTTGCGGCGCGATCGCGCAAGGCGGTGTCCGTCCCGCCAATGCAGGTGCCAGCGCGGACACTGGCGCCGTTCTTCGGTATATCTACGGCTTGCGTGAACGGCGGGACAGCCGGGTCCTCGCCGGACAGAATATCGGCCACGCAAATGAAGATCTGGTGGCCGGCTATGCCAAGTACATGACTTCCCTGCGGCAGGCAACTGGCCTTGCGCCCAGCATTCTCGGCATCGACTATGGATACGACCAGGTCCACTCCCGTGGCATGACAGCGGCCAACCAGTTGCTGATTCGCCACTGGAACGAAGGCGGGCTGGTGACCATCAGCATGTCGCCGGGCAATCCATGGACAGGGGGTGCCCTGCGTGAGCGAAGCACCGGCGGCTTGGCGTATCGGGATCTGGTCACCAAGGGTACCAAGGCCTACGTGCGTTGGCATGCGTTGCTCGATAGCGTGGCGGTGGCTTTGGCACAACTTCGCGACGCCGGAGTGGTTGTGCTCTGGCGGCCGCTGCACGAAATGAACGGAGATTTCTTCTGGTGGTCGGCCGGGCAAGATGCCGGGTGGGCGACGCCCGACGAGTTTCGTGCGCTGTGGCGCGACATGTTCGATTATTTGTCGCGTGAAAAGAAGCTCGACAACTTGTTGTGGGTATATGCGCCATCCCACCAAAGCAACGAGGGACTCAGGCCGGTAACCTACTACTACCCTGGCAACGAATACGTGGACGTGGTGGGACTCGACTATTACGAGAACACCATGGATCATCTTGACGCGCGCGGCAGCTACAGTGCGCTGGTCGCACTCGGTAAGCCATTTGCGCTCACCGAAGCAGGACCGGCCTTCTGGCTGTCGGCACACCCGCGCGGGAAGTTCGACACCCGGATCGTGATTGACGGTATCCGCCGAAAGTATCCGGCGACGGCCTACTTCGTGTTCTGGCAGGGTTGGTCGTCGATGTTGCTCGACGTCAAGATGGGGATCGTCGAGAATCAGTATGCCCGCGAACTGCTGAGTGATCCTTGGGTTATACCCTTGGGCAAGGTGGATTGGCAGCGAACCGGCCGCTGACACTTTGTTGAACGGGCATGGGTTGATGAATGAACCCTGCCTGTGCCTTGCCGAAGACATCGGCCTGCACGACACTAGATAGCCTTTTGCGCCTGGAGCCACAATTGGAACATCAAGACATTCCAAAGATGGTTTTGCCAGTTGTGGCTGCCGGACAGATGTTGGTCCCATTTGAGGCGCACCGCCGATGGGTTCAAATAGCCCTCGTTACGCAGGCGCGACACGTCGAGCAGGTCCTGCGCCCAGTCCTTCAAGGGGCCGCGCAGCCATGCGTCGATCGGCACGGCGAACCCCATCTTGGGTCGTTCTATCAAATGCTTGGGTACATGCCGGTAGAGCACCTGCCGCAACGCCCATTTCGTCTGGCCATCGCGCAGCTTGTATCCGAGCGGCAGCGTCCAGGCGAACTCGACCACCCGGTGATCCAGGAACGGAACGCGTGTTTCAAGTGAAACGCCCATCGCCGCCCTGTCGACCTTGGTCAGGATGTCGTCGGGAAGGTAGGTCAGCAAGTCCAGCGCCATCATTCGCTCGATCGTACCCAACCCCGCCAGCGATGGCATGTTTGCGGTCAAAAAGGTCGCCGGCTCTTCGCCGCCGACCACAAGGGCTGCGGGATCGCGCCAATGCGACAGGATGTCCAGATAAAGGGCTTCGGGCGTCTGACGCCCCAGCATTCCGGCGCCTTTGAGCAGTTTGTCAGCCGAATACGGCCACCGACCTTGCAATAGTCTTGTCAACGCTTGCGCCGCCCAGGCGCGTAGCGGTCCCGGTATTGCCGAAAGCTTGTTCCAGCGGTCTGCGGCGAGCCGGTAGCGGTCATAGCCGCAGAACAATTCGTCGCCTCCATCTCCCGACAAGGATACGGTTACCTGTCGCCGCGCCAATTGCGATACCAGAAAGGTCGGAATCTGCGATGAGTCGGCAAACGGTTCGTCGTACAGAAAGGGCAGGCGCTGGATCACCGCCATTGCCTGTTCGGGCGTCACGTACAGCTCAGTGTGATGGGTACCCAGGTACTGCGCAACTGTCTTGGCGTACCCGGCCTCGTTGTAGGCGCTTTCCTGGAAGCCGATGGAAAAGGTCTTGATCGGTTGCGCGGATTGCGCCTGCATGAGCGCCACGACAGTGGATGAATCGACGCCTCCGGAAAGGAAGGCGCCCAGTGGCACGTCGGCTGTCATCTGCTGACGTACGGCATCCTTGAGAAGTGATTCAAGTTCGTCGACGGCCTGCTCGGCTGTCCCAAGAAAGCGGTCGGAACCATTGCCACGCTCGGCTACTTCCGAGCCTGACCAATAGGTGCGCACAGCCGGGTCGCGCTGCCTGGAGGAGACGGTCAGATACGAGCCTGGCGGTAACTTCCGGATGCCGTTGAAGATGGAATGCGGCGCCGGAATACAGTTGAGCCGCATGAGCAAGCACAAGGCGTCACGATCGACACTTGCATTGAACGCCGGATGAGCTCTCAGCGCCTTCAGTTCGGACCCGAAAAGAAACGTTGCGGCATCGCCTTCGCCCTGCCAGCCGTAGTACAGCGGCTTTTCGCCGAGCCGATCACGCGCCAGCAGCAACGTTCGCTGCTGGCGATCCCAAACGGCAAAGGCGAACATTCCGACCAGCTTCGGCAGCGTAAGCTCGACGCCGTAGGCGCTGAAACACGCCAGCACGGTTTCGGTGTCGGAATGGCCGCGCCATGGTTGCAGGCCGAGTCGCTCGCGCAATGAGGCGTGGTTGTAGATCTCGCCGTTGAACACCAGAACGTAGCGCCCGCAAACGGACGCCATGGGCTGATGTCCCTGCACAGAAACGTCGATGATCGCCAGGCGCCGGTGGCCGAGACCGATGCCGGAGGGATTGTCGCGCCATTGGCCGGCAGCATCGGGTCCTCGATGGGCGATCGTGTCCGTCATGCGGCGCAGGATGTCCTGCTGCTCCACATGATGCGCATGATCCGGTGTGCCGGCCAGGAAACCGGCGATTCCGCACACAGGTCACCCCTCTAAGGCGCGCGCGCCGGGTAGCGGTCCATTCACTTCGTTGGAGCGATAGTGCCGCCCGCAACGCGCCGGCGCCGCCTTGCCTTCTGAAGTTCGCTCGCAGCGATGATGAAAAATCGGGCGTCATCGACGAGGTAGCGCCGCCAAAGCCGGCGCGGCTCGCGACTGAGGCGCCAAGCCCACTCGAATCCGGAATTTTGGATCATATGCGGTGCCCGCTGCGCCAACCCGGCGGCGAAGCTGAATGCGGCACCCACGCACAGCACCGGACCAACGCGAAGCTTGGCGAGGTGGCGATGCCCCCATTTTTCCTGTTTGGGAGCGCCGACTCCAAGAAAGAGGATGTCGGCGCCGCTACGATTGATGTCGTCGACCAGGCGCGACGACTGATTCTCATCCTGCTCGAATCCGTGCGGCGGGCAACTGACACCCGCAACCTTGAGGCCGCGGAATTGCTCGCTCAGGCGGTCGGCCGCCATCCGGGCGACACCGGGATCGCCGCCGAAGAAATACACTGCCGAGCCCTCTGCAGCGGCTGCGGCGCAGACCGCAGGCAGGAGATCGGCACCGGTCACGCGAGCCGACAAGCCCACCGGCCCCATCAGCCGACTCAGCCAGACCAGCGGCATGCCGTCGGCGTACACGTGAAGCGCACTGCGATAGACGTCGTGCATCAGCGGATCGTGATCAAACCGCACGACCTGATCAACGTTGGGGGTCACTACCAGGCCGGTATTGTGGCTGCGGGCCGCAGCCATCACCTGGCTGACTGCACCGGCAAGCGTCACGCGGTCGAAGCGCAGGCCGAACATATCGACGGTGTCCGATACGTCGTTCACGACGGACCACCTGCGGTTAAGCATGGCGAGCGCGCCTGACCCGCGCATGCGCAATAACTCGACATGGACCTGTAATGTGCCAAATTCGGCGCAGCCATATGTTTCACGTCAATTCGGCCCCAGCCATGAGATGCGCGACCGCGCTGCGTACCTGACGCGCAGAGATCCGCTCCATGCACGTGGGGACAACGTCGCAATCGGTGCGATAAGCGCCTGCACATGGGGCGTCCGAGGTCAGCTTGACGCCGCGTCCGTAGAGATCGATCTCGGCGACCGATGTGGGTCCGAACAGTGCGACGACCTTCTTGCCCAATGCTGCAGCAACGTGCATCGCCAGCGTGTCGCCAGTGACGACCAGATCGCAGAGGTCGATCAAGGCAAAGAATTGCCGCAGCGTGTTGTCACCGCCGCTGTTGAACACAGGTTTCTCCGCTCGGCGGGCAATCCGAAGATTGGCCTCGACCTCCCGTTGCCCACCGAGTAGCAGAATTTGCGGCGCCACAGTGGTCCCCAGGTCGGCCGAGCCAATCTCGTTGGTCAACGCGACGAACCCCTCCTCAGTCCACTTCTTGTGCGCCCAGCGGTCGCTCGCGCCGGTATTGAACCCAATGATCGGGTGATCCAGTCGCAGCCCCAGCGCGCCGGCCTGTTCGGCGGCCCAGCGCCGTTCGCCATCGCTCAAGTACAGGTGCAAGGCCCGCTCGTGCACCGGCAGGCCGCAGATTTCAAGTGCGATCTGCTGATAGGTCTTTCTGTTGTTGAGCTTCAAGTCATCGAATAGCCCCATCTCATACCATTCGCGGGCCTCTTCATTGAATGGATAAACAAACCCTTTCGGGTCATACCCGAAGCCGACCTTGCGTTCGCCCCGGGCGAGCGTAGCGAGGCGGCTGCTCAGCGGCGCGTTGTCGAGGTTAACTACGAGGTCGTAGCTCTGGGAAAAAATTTCGACCCAGGCTGTGCCTGGGAAGGCATGGACACGCTGCACCAGCGAGTTGCCATCGAACAAAGGAGTCGCGGATTCATGGGTCAGCCATTCGATGCGCGCACCGGGGTTGGCTTTGTGCAGCGCGTCAAGAATGCAAGTGGTACGCAACACGTCGCCGAGCGCATCCAGCTTGATGACCAGAATGCACTGGCGAGTTGCCTCGTAGTGATGGCAACTCCCGCAGTGAACCCCTTCGCGCTTATGCGGCTGGCATGGCCGGTCACCAAGGAAATGCCTGCAATCTTGATGTATCAACATGACGTGGGGATCTTGCCCATTCTTCGTTCAAATGCGTCGCAACATTCTCAGTCAGCTCAGTCAGCGAGCGATCTTTCTGTAAGCATAGACTATCACGTCCTGATAGGCTTTCTTAGCTGGCGGTCTGCCAAGATGTGCAGCGATCTGATAACCGAATCCCGCCTGTTCCAGAGTCGCCAACGTGCGCGAAAGACGATCCAGTTGCACGTCGATGTGATGGTGGTACTCACAGACGATGTGACGAATATAACGAAGCTTGTCTTCACGCGCCAGCTCGACCAAGACCTGTTCCTCGGCACCCTCGATGTCCAGCTTGAGCAGATCAACCTCG
>JAYVME010000480.1:0-7460 GCA_043759115.1 Betaproteobacteria bacterium
TGGCGAAGATCAACATAGTTCACGTGCCGTATAAAGGCGGGACACCCGCCGTCATAGATCTCGTGGGCGGACATGTTCAAATGATGTTCAACAACCTGATTTCAGTCATGGTGCTCGCCAAATCCGGTCGCTTGCGCGCGCTTGCGGTTACCAGTACAAAAAGATTGCCGTTGCTGCCGGAGCTGCCGACGGTCGCCGAGTCGGGCTATCCCGGCTACGAAGCTGCTTCATGGTATGGTGCGCTGCTGCCGGCGGGAACTTCAGCGCAAATCGTGGCGATACTGAATCGCGAGTTGGTCAAGGCGATCAAAATGCCGGACGTGCGTGACCGCCTGGTGTCCGAAGGCGCCGAGGTTATCGGCAGCACGCCCGAGGAGTTCGCGCAGTACTTAAGAAACGACATCGAGCGCTGGCGCAAGCTGGCGCCGACGCTGGACCTTCGATAGGAATCGGTATGGAACACGGCAAGGCACTTGCTGCATTTTCCGCCACCGTCAGCTGGCGGGATCTGCCCATTGCATTGCGCGAGAAAGTTGTCGACCACGTGGTCGATGCGATCGGTGTCATGTACTCGGGAATCGGGATGGAGGCCTGCATTAGCGCAAGGCGGGCAACGTCGCTTTGGGGTGCCGGGGACGATGCGGCAGTGATCGGCACCCACTTACGGCTACCCGCGCCCAGTGCGGCTTTCATTAACGCGCTGCATGGACGGATACACACGTTTGACGACACCTACGAGCCGGGCACTTTGCATACCGGCACCCCGGTGGTTGCGGCCGCCTTGGCGCTCGCTGACAAGCATGAGATTGATGGCGAGACTTTTCTGTCCGCGGTGATTGCCGGCTATGAAGTCGCGGCGCGGGTCGCGGCAGCAGTGAGTCCGAGCCACTATGCCGCCGGATTTCATAATACAGGCACCTGCGCGGTTTTTGGCGCCGCGGCAGCGGCCTCCCGGCTGCTGCGGCTGGGGCCGGTCGAGACAGTGGAAGCATTCGGCCTCGCGGGTGCGGCGGCTGGCGGTTTGCGTCAGCATCAGATTGACGGCTCGATGCTTGATTCGGCTTTTCACGGGGCGCGGTCGGCCCAATCGGGAGTCATGGTGGCGCAGTTGCGTGCTGAAGGCGTGCGTGGACCGGCGGCCATACTCGAAGGGCCGCTGGGATTTTGCACCGTGATGGCGCCGGAGCGCAATCTCGACTGTCTCGTCAACGGGCTGGGCAAGGAGTACGAATTCGCCAAGATAACGATCAAGCCCTATCCAACCTGCAGATTCGTGCACGGTCCGGTCGAAGCGGCGCTTGCCTTGAAGAGCAAGCACGGCATAGATCCCGCGGCCATCAAGGAAATCACGCTTGCGACATTCAGGCAATCCATCGAGGTGTCCGATCGGCCGCAACTCAACACGTCGTTCGATGCCGTGGTCAGCCATCAATATGCGATTGCTTTGGCTATCGTGAAAGAGAAAGTCGAGTTGGGCGAAATCATCAACTACAAAACCGGTGACGCGCAGGCGCTCGCATTGATGCGGAAGGTGCGGGTCGAGCATGATGCGGCGCTGGAGGCGGATTATCCGCGCTGCTGGCCGCATCGGGTCACCGTGCATATGAATAACGGACTAAGCTATTCGTTGCTGAGCGAGTATCCCCCGGGCCGCCTTGCGCCCATTCCGCGCGCGGCGGTTAACGATAAGTTTGTCGGTCAGTGCGCGCCGTATCTGGGAGAAGATCGGGCCCGGAGCGCTCTGAAGATGCTGCACGGCATTCATCAACTGAAGAACGTGCGCGCGCTTGGTACGGCGCTCGCGTGCGCATGAGCGCGCATCTGCTTGATGCGTAATGTAGCTTTGCTCGCATGCGCCGCATGGGTCGCGTGGGGACTCACAGAGGGTCAGGCGCAACCGTACCCGACCAAGCCGCTACGGTTAATCATGCCGTATCCGGCGGGCGGATCCACGGATATCGTGGGCCGCCTCGTAGCGGAACGGCTGACGGCGGCGCTCAGGCAGGGCGTGGTGGTCGACAATCGGCCGGGCGCGAGCGCGCAGATCGGCACGGAGGTGGCCGCCAAAGCACCGGCGGATGGATATACGCTGCTGATGGCGACCAGTACGAATGCGATTAATCATGCGCTCAACCCGCACCTGCCGTACGATTTTGCGAGGGAATTTCAGCCGATTGCGTTAATCGCAAACGCCGGGCAGGTGCTGGTCGTCCATCCTTCGTTGCCGGCGCGTAGCGTGCGCGAGTTAATCGCGCTGGCCAAAGCGCGTCCGGGGCAGTTGACGTATGCATCCTCGGGAACTGGCACATCGGGGCATTTGGCCATGGAGGCACTGTCCAGTGCGGCGCAAATAAAGCTTCTGCACGTGCCATACAAGGGCAACGCCCCGGCCTTGAACGACCTTTTGGGCGGGCAAGTCGCCTGCGGATTTGCCAACGTCGTATCGGTCCTGCCTCACGTCAAGCAGGCGCGGTTAAGAGCGCTGGGCATCTCGAGCGCGAAGCGGTCGGCGTTGGCGCCTGATGTGCCCACGATCGCTGAAGCGGGTTTCGCCGACTTCGATATTACCGCGTGGTTCGGCATCATGGCGCGGGTCGAGGTGCCGAATGCGATTGTCACGCGGCTTAATCAGGAAATCGTTCAGATATTGATAAGCGGCGAAACCCAGCAGAGGTTGTTGAGCTATGGCCTTGATCCATCGTCGCTGCGCTCGACAAAGGAATTCGCGGATTTTTTGCAGACCGATATACGGCGCTGGTCTAAACTTGTCAGAGAAGCGAACCTGATTTCGAAATAGGGTTCGGCATTTAACGTTAGCCTTGAGAGATTTTCTCTGTTCGGCGAACTGCATACACGCTACACTTTACGAATTCGCCTCGCACAGAACCCAGGAAGAACCAAACAATGAGATCAATGCGCAAGCCGGCGAGCCGCGGAAAAAAATATTTCGATCCCATCGATCTTGAAGTGCTGTGGAACCGGCTGATCACGGTGGTGGACGAGGCGGCGTATGCGGTGATTCGCACGTCGATGTCGAAAGTCGTCGTGGAAGGGCGCGACTTCGGCGCTTTGTTGCTCGATCCGCGCGGCAGGCTGGTCGCCGCCGACGTGAGTATCGCTTCCAAAACGGGCACGATTTCGATCGCCGTCAAGGAGTTGCTTAAGTATTTTCCCGCCAACACGCTAAAACCCGGCGACGTGTTGGCGACCAACAATCCGTGGTGGATCATGGGCCACCTCAACGACATTGCAGTCGTTGCGCCGTTGTTCCATCAGGGGCGGCTCGTGGGTTTTGCCGAGTGCATGGCGCATATGGCGGACATCGGGGGATGTCTTTCCGGACCGCCGCGGGAAGTATACGAAGAGGGTTTGATCATTCCGCCGGTGAAGGCGATTGAGGGGGGGCGCGAAAATCCGGTGTTTTTCACGATGCTCGGCGCCAACGTAAGGGTGCCGAATCAAGTGCTGGGCGACGTGCGCGCGCTCGTGGTTGGGTGCCGGGTGATGGAGGCGAAGCTCGCGGAGTTCCTGGCGGAACATCGCATGCACGATTTCGGCGACCTCGCGGATGCGATTCTGCGCAAATCCCGGCTAGCGATGCGCCAGGGCGTGCGCGAGACCATACCGGACGGGATTTACCGCGGCAGCGCGAGCGTGGACGGTTTCGAGCAGCCGCTGCATATTCATGCCCAGGTCGAGGTCCGCGACGGTGACGTGAAGGTCGATTTTTCGGGCAGCTCCGGCCAGAGCGATCAGGGCGTCAATTGCACGCTCGTGTATACGGCGGTGTGGAGCACGTACACGATCAAATGCCTGGCGGGACCGCACGTACCTAACAACGAAGGCACTTTCTCGCCGATTCAAGTCACCGCACCCCACGGGTCTTTCCTGAATCCGCGTTTCCCGGCGCCGGTGCGCATGAAGCCGAGCAGCGGTCATTACATCCCGGACGCGATCATCGATGCGTTGAAAGGCGTGATCAAGGACCAGATCGTGGCGGAGTCAGGTAATAAGTTTCTGGTCGATTTCGCGGGACGCGATGAGTCCAACCGGCCTTTTTCCGACGTCATGTTCATTATGGGCGGCATGGGCGCACGCGGCCGCAAAGACGGCCTGCATTGCATGAGCTTCCCCGCCAACTCGTCCAATCTGCCGGTGGAGGTTCTCGAATCGACAATTCCCGTGCGGGTTCTCTACAAGCGCATACGTGCGGATTCCGGGGGCGCGGGACGCTATCGCGGCGGCTGCGGTCAGGAGTTCGCGTTCGAATCGGTATCGGCCGCGCCGCTGACCGTGCGCGCGGTTCACGGCAAGCTCGCCACGCCGCCGAACGGGCTTAGAGGCGCGCTGGCGGGGGCCGCGGGCGCGCTGCTGTTAAACGGCGAACCGATTCCCGACAAGACGCCGCGAGTGATGAAGCAAGGCGATGTCATGTGTCTGGTGGTGCCCGGCTCGGGGGGCATGTATCCCGCCGCCGAGCGCGACCGCGCGGCGTTGCTGCGGGATATCGAAAACGGCATCGTGACCATCGAATCCGCCGTCAGGGATTACGGCCTGCCGCGCGACCAAGCGCCGGCAGAGTAAGCGCGGGATCGAAGCTATGAAAGAACGCAAAAAAGGCAGCCAGCAGCAGGCGCGATTTTCTTTGGGCGTCGATATCGGGGGCACGTTCACCGATTTCGCGCTGATGGATGCCGTGTCGGGTGAAGTGCATGCGGCGAAAGTGCTGACCAATTACAAGGATCTTGCCCAGGCGGTTCTCGATGGCGTGCGCCAGCTCGCGTTGAGAATTCCCGGCTCGCTGGCCGCGATTGAGCGGGTCATTCATGGCACGACACTCGCGACCAATGCGCTGATTCAGCGCACGGGCGGCAAGACGGCGTTGCTGGTCACGCGCGGATTCCGCGACGTTCTCGAGCTTGGGCGCGAGAGCCGGTTCGACATCTATGATATCAACATCGAATTGCCCGCGGCGCTGGTGCCGCGCAAGCACGTGTTCGAAATCGACGAGCGCATCGACCACACGGGCAAGGTCGCCGTTCCGCTGGCGGTCGACCAGGTCGGTAAGGTGATCGAACAAATCAAAGCGCAGGGCATGGACGCTGTCGCGGTTTGTTTGTTGCATGCCTTCAAGAATCCGCGGCACGAGCGAGAGATCGCCGCTTTGCTCGGGCGGGCGCTCCCGCGCGTACCGCTATCGTTGTCGTCCGACGTCATGCCCGATATCCGCGAGTACGAACGCGCGAGCACGACCGCCGCCAACGCCTACGTGCAGCCGTCGATACGCGGTTACCTTGACCGTCTGGCACAGGGGCTCAAGAGTGAAGGCGTCGCGGCGCCGTTGTCGATCATGACTTCCGACGGCGGCATCGTCAGTTGCGAGACCGCCAATCGCTATCCGGTACGGCTGATCGAGTCGGGGCCCGCGGGCGGCGCAATGGCCTCGGCCTTTTTCGCGGCCGAAACCGGCATCGGCAAAGCGATCGCGCTCGACATGGGCGGGACCACTGCGAAGGTCTGCGTGATAGATGACGGCAAGCCGGAACAGTCAACCGAGTTCGAGGTCGACCGTGTTTTTCGGTTCGCCAAAGGCAGCGGTCTACCGCTCAAGATTCCGGTGCTCGAGATGATAGAAATCGGCGCGGGAGGCGGCAGCATCGCGGGCGTGAGCAAGCTCGGGCTGCTTAAGGTCGGTCCCGGCAGCGCGGGTTCCGAACCCGGTCCGGCGTGCTACGGGTTGGGAGGCGATGCGCCGACGGTGACGGACGCCGATTTATTTCTCGGTTACCTCGATCCAAAATACTTTCTCGGCGGACAGATGGCGCTCGATCGCGAGGCTGCCGCGCGCGCGATCGATGAGCGCGTGGCAAAGCCTCTGGGCGTGTCCGTTTTGCGGGCCGCGTGGGGTGTACATGAGATCGTCAACGAGAACATGGCGCGCGCGGCAAAAGTGCATTGCCTCGAACGCGGCAAGGACCCGCGTGAATATACGTTGATCGCATATGGCGGCGCCGGGCCGGTGCACGCTTATCGCGTCGCGAAAATTCTGGGCATCAAGACAATTTTTTACCCGTTGCGCGCCGGTGTGATGTCGGCGTTCGGCTTCCTGGTCACGGCGCCATCGTTCGAAATGATCCGCGCCGATCTCGCGCCGGTCGAATCCGCGGATGCTGCCCGCATCAATACGTTTCTGCGCGAAATGGCAGCGGCCGGCAAAGCATTGGTCGCGACTTGCGGAGTCGCCGTGTCCAGGCTGACGACCGTGATTGAAGCGAACATGCGATTTTCCGGGCAAAGCTTCGAGCTATCCGTCCCGATCAAGGGTGTGCTCGGGCAGCGCGAACTGGCCAGGGCCAAACAGCGTTTTTTCGATTTGTACGAAGCGCGCTACCATCGTTTGAACCGCGATGTGGCGGTCGAGATCGTGAGCTGGCGCGTGATCGTCAAGGGCCCGGCGCCCGTCGTGAAAATCAATGCGACGCGCGACAACGCGATCGGGCACAAGGCCAAGGCGCTCAAGGGGCGGCGCAAAGTGTATATGCCGGAGGCGGGCACTTTCGTGAATTGCCCGATCTACGACCGTTATTCACTTGACGGAGGCGTCAGGCTGCGTGGTCCCGCCGTAATCGAGGAGCACGAGTCGACCGTCGTGGTCGGTCCGGATGCCGCCATCGAGGTCGACCGGAACTGCAATCTGTGGGTAAGGCTCGCCGGCGGCAAGACCAAAGTGCCTCGCGGCCGCTAAGCCGGCGGCGTTTATCGAACTGCTCGGTTATCGAACAGCTTTGAGGCGCGAATGGATAGCGTGCCGCAGCGCCGAGAACTCAGGCAGCGTGCGGTGCGACTCGCTGCGCGGACGCGTGAAGGGGATATGCATATCCGCGAGGATACGCCCGGGCCGCGGCGTCATGATCAGCACGCGGTCCGAAAGATAGATGGCTTCCTCGATGCTGTGCGTCACGAACAGCACGGTCTTGCGCGCGGCAGCCCACACGCGCAGCAACTCGTCCTGCATGTCTTCGCGCGTCTGGGCATCCAGCGCGCCAAACGGCTCGTCCATCAGCAACACCGCGGGATCGATGGCGAGCGCACGCGCGATACCCACGCGCTGCTGCATGCCGCCCGAAAGTTCATGCGGATATTTGCGCTCGAATCCCGTGAGGCCCATGAGCTCGACGAGGCGCTGCGCGACGTTCTGCCGCTCGCTTTTCGGCACGCCTTTGATTTCCATCCCGAACTCGATATTGCCGCGCACCGTTCGCCACGGAAAAAGATTGAACGACTGGAATACGAAACCGCGCTCCTGCGTCGGCCGCTCGATCGGCCTGCCGTCCATCAGCAGCGTGCCGCTGTCCGCGCGGATCAGGCCGTCGAGTATGCGCAGCAGCGTGCTCTTGCCGCACCCGCTTGGGCCGAGGATGCTGACGAACTCGGAATCGGTCACCTTGAGCGACACGTCA
>JAYVME010000481.1:0-3171 GCA_043759115.1 Betaproteobacteria bacterium
TTACCCGCGTTATTACCAGCGCTTGAAGCCGCGCCGCCCGGTGGCCTGCGCGCGATAGACACACCCATCGCCGCTCGTCACGTAAAGACCGTCGAGCGCGGCGTCGCCAAAGGCGCAGCGCATGGGTGCCGCGCCCGGCAGCCGGTGCGATTCCAGTAGCGCGCCGTCCGGCGCGAACACGTAGAGCATGGGTCCCGGACCTGCCTCGCGCGAGCCGCCACACGCGACGATATTGCCGTCGCTGTCGAGGCACAGGCCTTCAATGCCACGGTGCTCGCCGCGATGATCCGCGCCGAACGCGTGCAATACCGTGCACGGTCCGACCGTGCCATCATTGCGCACCGGGTACGCGCGCAATTCGCGCGGGCCTTTGCGCCCGACTTCGCCTTCCGCAACGTAGAGCGTTTTCTCGTCGGCGGACAACTGCACCGCGCGCGGCGCGGCCGTGTCATACGTAATGCGCTTGATCGTCCACGCATGACGCTCGTCGATTTCAAGCCGCAGCACCGACGCATGATCGAGCGCCGGAAAAATCTGCGGGCCGAACGCCATCACGTGACTGAACGGATCGGTGAACCACACGCGTCCCGCACGGTCGATCACGAGGTCCGCGGGATGATTGTGGATACTGCCGTCAAGACGCGTGGCAGTCGTGGCGGCGGTGCCGTCCGCGAGAAACTGGATCACACGCCGGCCGCCATCCTGGCACGCGAACAATCTGCCGTCAGGCGCGAATGCAATGCCGTTAATGCGGTTGGCGTAATTGCGGCAATCGCTGATTTGTCTGGTGGCCGGATCGAAGCCGCGGATGAAACCTTCGTCGATCACCGAGAACAACATCCGGCTACCGTCCCACGCCAGCCCGCCCATGCCGCCCTGATAGGGGCCCGCCACGCGTTCAAAATTCGGTTCAAAATTCCGGGTCATGCCCTTCTCCCTACCAGACCGCGACGCCGGGAACTTTCACCCGCGTGCGATAGACCGAATTGAACGTCGTCACGTAGAGCGAACACCAGTCGGCGTCGCCCCACGCCATATTGGTGCTATGGCCGGGAATCTTGAGACGCCCGAGCAGGCTGCCGTCGGGCGCGATGATGTGCACCCCACCGGGCCCCGTGCAGTAAACGTTGCCCTCGACGTCAACTTTCATGCCGTCGGCGACACCCGACTCGGTGCCGGTCATCTTGTGAAAGATCCGCCCCGGCCCCACGCTGCCATCGGCCTTCACGTCGAACGCGCGGATCAGCGCAAGCCGGGTATCGTTCACGTAGAGAAGTTTTTCGTCAGGCGAGAAGGCCAGCCCGTTCGGGTAGGTGCAATCGGCAATCACGAGTTGCACGTCGTGGCCGTCGGGCGTCAGTCGAAATACGCCCATCACGTCGAGATAGCGCTGCACGTCGTGCGCCACCATACCGGGTATCACCAGCCCGCCCGCCGAATCGGTCCAGTACGTGGAGCCGTCCGAGCGCACGACGATATCGTTGGGGCTGTTGAACTTCTTGCCTTCGTATTTCGATGCGATGGTGGTGATGCTGCCGTCGTGCTCGAAGCGGAATATCGTGCGATTGCACCAGCCCGCGACGGTCAGCCTGCCCTCTTTGTCGAACGTCATGCCGTTGGCATGGCCCGACGGCCGCAGCACGACTTCGCGCCCGACGCCCGGCTTCCATTTCCAGATCGTGTTGCCGATGATGTCGACCCAGTAAAGCTGTCCGGTGCGCTTGTCCCACACCGGGCCTTCGCCAAACGTGAGGCCCTGCGCGATACGGTCGAGCGGCGGGTCCCTATCTACCAGCCGGGCTAGACCCGCCGCGATCAGATCAATGTCCACCCGCGCCGCCCGGCGCCCAGGCATTTTCCGCCAGCGCGTTCTCGTCCGTGACAACGTCGATCACAACCGGCCGGTTCATCGCGAACGCGCGCGGCAGCAGTTCCTTCAACTGTCCCGGCTGGTCGACGCGGAAACCGGCGCAGCCGAGCGCTTCCCCCAGTTTGGAAAAATCGACTGCCTTCTGAAATCGCCAGATTTCACCCGAGCGGTCTTTCGGCTTGCCCTTGTACGCTGCATCGACCAGCGGAATCTCCTGGTTGAGCGAGCTGTTGTTGTTGACCACCACCACGAGATTGATGCCGTAACGCGCCGCGGTTTCCAGTTCCGCCAGATGATAGTAAGCGCCGCCGTCACCGGTGAAGCACACCACTGCGCGATCGGGCAACGCGCATTTGACGCCGATTGCGCCGGGCAAACCCCAACCGAGCGAACCCGCGCAGCGCACGAAACCCTGGCGCGAATCTGTAAATTCAATCATCTGCCCGGTCCACATGCCGGAGTGTCCCGTGTCCGACACCACCACGCCGTCCGCCGGCAGCGCCTGCGAAATCTCGCGGCACACGCGCTCAGGCCGCATCGGCATCGCGCTCGAATTCATCATCGGCTCCGCTTCCGCGCGCCACTCGGCCACCAGTTGCCGCACGCGCGCCACCCAGGCCTTCGCGCCGGCGGACGGCTTGGCCGGCGCCGCGTCGATCATGTGCCGCAACGTAACCTTCGCGTCACCGAGCAGCGAAACTGCATTGGGATAATTCCGCCCGAGTTCCTCGGCGTCGATGTCGAGCTGAATTACCTGAGTGCCGGGCGCGGGAACTTTCCAGCTGACCGTTACCTGCCCGCCGGTGTGGCTGCCGATAAAAAACACGAGGTCGGCTTCCGCCACCGCCTTGTTGGCGCAGATGCGCGAGTACACGCCGACCACGCCGACCGCCAGCGGATTCTTGTCGAGGATCGCGGCCTTCGCATTGAGCGAAGTCGCCACGGGGATTTGCAGCTTCTCGGCAAGCTCAATCAGCTCGGCTTGCGCGCCGGATGAAACCACGCCGCCGCCCGCGACGATGATGGGCCGTTGTGCCTTGGCCAGCAGCGCCAACGCATCGCGCACACGGCCAGACTCGGGTTCGGGGCGAAACGGCGGTACACGCGCGAACTGCGGCTCGACCAGGGGCGCCAGATCGGTTTCCATATCGCCGATCGTGCCGCCGTGCAGGCCGCTCAACCTGAGATGCGCCGGTCCCGGCGCGCCCGAGGTCGCCGCGCGAAACGCCTGGCGCATGAGATCGGGCAGCCTTTTTACGTCATCGACCTGCGCGCTGAATTTGGTCACCGCATCGAACTGG
>JAYVME010000482.1:0-3168 GCA_043759115.1 Betaproteobacteria bacterium
TCGGCGCCGCTGTGATACTCAAGTCCGATGCGCCGGCGCAGAATGCCGAATACCGTCTCCGCGATGAACTGCCGGTCGAGTTTGCCGAGTTCGGGGTGCGCGCGGAAAAAACGGTAGAGCACCGCATCGGCCGGTTGCGTCATCGGCAGGATATGCGCGAGCGCCGTCTCCGCGGCGGCGAGATGCGCGAACGCGGAGTGGGTTTGTACCGCATTTTTTTTGGTGCGTGACTTGCGAATGGGGGATGGCAAGGGTGGCCTTGAATTGGAAGCGGGTTGGTTTAAAAACAGTTTGGAACCGCCGATGAACGCCGATGAACGCAGATAGAAACATATCGCAAGCGATAGGGTCGCAGAGTTCGCGGACGAAAAGCAAATCGGCACTATGCGTTGATTCCTGTTCTCTGGTATTTCTCCGTGCTCTCAGGGGCTATTGTTTTTTTGAATCTATCGGCGGCGTTTATCGGCGGTTGCTTTGGATTTTTAGGATGCGTTTGGCTTTAATCTTCGCTGACGCGAATTTCACTGACGATCTGCTCGCCCGACGGCTCGCCTTCGCGATTGAAAAAACGGATGCGCACCGGCAGCCAGCGGTAGGCCGGCGCCAGCCACAACTCGATGGTTTCCTGCGCTGCGTGCCGTACTTGCTTCACCGGCACCGCGCGCAGCGCGCCGAACGGCGTCTCGAGCATTTCCTCGATGCCGATTTCAAGCTCGTAGCGTTCGAGTTTCCAGCCATTGGTGATCGGCATCTCGATGCGGCCCGGCGTGAGCGGCACGAGGCCCAGTTGATACATGAAGCTCACGATATCCTGCGCGTCCGCGGGCAGGGCCACGCGGCGGGGCGGGTTGCCGACGGTCGCCGCTGCGGCGCGCCAGTCGAACTCGGCCGCGGCGTCTTCGCTTTTGCCGGAGCGCACACGTTGCGTGGTGAAATGCTCGGGCTGCAGGCCGCTTGCCGTCAGCCTGCCGCGGCTTTCGTATGCCATGCGCTGGCGGCTGAAAAGCGCGGCAAGACCCGTTGTCTCGGATACGCTCGCCAGCCGGTAGGTGTCGCCGCTGATCTCCCAGCTTTGCGTCGTGCGGCCGACGTTGAAGCGGTCGTTGCCGAGATACAGCGCGTAGACGATTTCGCCTTTGCGCGGCAGGCGCCGGGCGAGCGATGGCGCGGGTTGGGCCGCCGGCTGGGTGTCCGCGGCAACGGGCGCCGGGGCCGACGGCGATTCAATCGGTTCGCTCGCGGCTGGTTCGCGCGCACCGCGTGTTACGGCATCGGACATCGGCGCGGCATCCGGCACGGGTGCTGACGCGATCGGGTCGGCGGCGGCCTTGCGCTGCGGTGCCGGCTGGGTGCGCGGCAGTACGGGCGGCAGCGGCGGGGCGGGTTCGAGGCGCGCTTCGAGCGTGCGCGGCGCGGGCGCGAAGCGCGGCAGCTCGAACGGCACGCCGTAGATGAACCACAGGTGGACGATCAGCGACAGGGCGACGAACCAGCCGAGCTTGCGCATGACGCGAATGTTCGCGACCTCGTTTGTCATTTGAACTCGAGCCGCGTGATGATCTGCTCGTATTTCGTACCGTCGTTTTCCACGATCAGCAGCTTGACCGGAAAGAAATTGCGCTCCGGCGCGAGCCAGATTTCAACCCCGTTATCGTTCGCTTCGCGCTTTTTGACGAGATGCAGCGTGTTGAGCCTGCCGAACTGCGTATCGAGCTGCTCGCTGCCGGCAAGCTGGTAGTGGTAGTTCTCGATTTTTCTGCCGTTTCTGGTCATCTGAAACACGAGGTCGCGTAGATTGTCGGCCGCCAAAAACATGAATTGATACATAACGGACAAACCGTCCTGCGCGCCTGCCGAAATCGGCGCGGTTTCGTGGCGGCCGTCGAACGACATGCGCAGCAAAGCCGCATTCCAGTCAAATGTCGCGCTCACGCTCTTGCCGGGGTCGTCGAGACGTGCGTACTCGAATTGTTCGGGACGCAGCCCTGCCGGTGTTATCGCGCCGCTGCTGAGCACCTTGACCCGCGTGCGCACGAACAGCGCAAGCACGCC
The DNA here is from genome assembly GCA_043759115.1 of Betaproteobacteria bacterium. Lineage (GTDB taxonomy): Bacteria > Pseudomonadota > Gammaproteobacteria > Burkholderiales > SG8-41 > PALSA-1004. The sequence continues at coordinate 2,053 of JAYVME010000482.1, forward strand.
GACCGGATCGCTTTCGCTGACGATGTGGTATTTGCCGCCGTTCTGTTCGAACGATTCTTGTGTCACCACAATATGCAGGCCGTCCCGGTAGACGTCGTAGGTCGCTTTGACCGATGCGGGCGGCGTTGCGGCGCTCGCGATGTTTATCGCGGCGATCGCGGCCAATGCGAACAGCGCGCGCGGCATCATGGATCGGGCGCGGGCGAGATGAGCGCGCCACTCGCGCCGCGCGCCGCTTTGAGCGTGACAGTGCCCCGCGGCGTGATGGCCAGCCGGTCCGCGCAAAACCAGCGTACCGCCTGCGGATAAATGCGGTGCTCCGCGGCGAGCACGCGCGCGGCCAGCGCGTCTTCACTGTCGCCGTCTTGCACCGGCACCGCCGCCTGGATTACGATCGGGCCGTGGTCGAGCTCGGGTGTGACGAAATGCACCGTGCAGCCGTGGACTTTGACGCCGGCTTCAAGCGCGCGGCGGTGCGTGTCAAGGCCGGTGAATGACGGCAGCAGCGACGGGTGGATGTTGATGAGCCGTCCGCGGTAGCGGTTCACGAAATCATCCGTCAGGATGCGCATGAAGCCGGCCAGTACGACGAGATCCGGCTTGAATGTATCGATTGCCGCGGCCAGCGCGGCGTCGAAGGCGGCGCGGTCCGCGTGGGTGCGATGATCGACAACACTTGTCGCCACACCGTGCCGCCGCGCGATTTCAAGCCCGCCCGCTCGCGGCTCATTGCTGATCACCGCGGCGACCCGCACCGGCAACCGCGCTTCGAGGAGGATCTGCAGGTTGCTGCCGCGCCCCGAGATCAGAATGACGATGGTTTTCATGTGACGGTGGTTTGCGCCTCGTTTTTATTGCGCGTTTCAATGCGGCCGATGGGCCAGACGGTTTCGCCCGCGGCGCGCAGCGCCTCGCCTGCCCGTTGCGCGTGCTCGGCGGCAACGATCACGACCATGCCGATGCCGCAATTGAACACGCGCAGCATTTCATCGTCCGCGACATTGCCCTGGCGCTGCAGCCACGCGAAGAGCGGCGGCAGCGGCCAGCTCGCGCGCGTGAGCCGCGCGGTCAGATGCTCCGGCAGTATGCGCGGCACGTTGTCGACTATGCCGCCGC
>JAYVME010000483.1:0-3168 GCA_043759115.1 Betaproteobacteria bacterium
TCCACCGGCGGCGCGATCGGCCAGACGCTTGCGATAGAAGAACCGGCGCGCGTCGCGGGCCTCGCGCTGTGCAGCACGTGGACGCACTGCGACCCGTGGTTCCGCCGGCTCTTCGAAGCGCGGCGGCGCATGTACGAGTTGTGCGGGCCGGAGTTGCACGCGATGTTTCATCCGCTATTCCTCTATCCGCCGGACTACGTCAACGCGCACGACGCCGAGATCACGCAAGAGCAACAAAGCGCCCCCACCAAATCGTCGCCGGTCGAAGTGTCGATCGGGCGCATCAATGCGCTGCTCGCATTTGACCGCCGTGCCGGGCTCGCGCGCATCAAGTCGCCAACGCTGGTGATGGCGTGCGACAACGACTACATCACGCCGAGCTATCACTCGGAGGCGCTCGCTCGCGCGATACCGCAGGCAAAGCTCGTCATCCTGCGCGGTGGCGGTCATTCGTTTTCGAAAACACGGCCCGCGGAATTCAATCGAACCGTGCTCGATTTTCTCGGCGCCGCGGATGGCAAGGCAGGAAATGCATGAAGACCGCCCTACGTATCGTGCAGTCGCTGGTGTTGTGCGCGTGCGCGTTTGCCGCCGCCGCGCAGAATTATCCCGCGAAGCCGATCCGTTTCGTCGTGCCATCGTCGGCGGGCGGCGGCAGCGACGTGCTGGCGCGCATGTTCGCGCAGAAGATGTCGGAGCATTGGGGCCAGCAGGTGGTGATCGACAACCGTTCGGGTGCCGGCGGCATCATCGGCTCGGAAATCGTCGCGCAGGCGGCGCCCGACGGCTACACGATACTCACGGTGGCGCCGGGCTACTCGTACAATTCCCTGCTCTATGCAAAACTGCCGTACGACACGCTGAAGGATTTTTCGCGCGTCACGCATCTTGCCAACGCACCGACGGTGCTCGTGGTGCATACGAGCGTGGCCGCCAAATCGGTGCCGGAACTCATCAGCATGGCGAAAGCCAAACCCGGCGGACTGAACTGCGCCACGTCGGGCATCGGTACCAGCGGCTATCTGTCGGTGATACTCTTCAAGCGCATGGCGGGCATCGATCTCACGCTGATTCCGTACAAGGGCGCGGGTGATTCGACCACCGCAATTGTCAGCGGGCAGGTGCAGATGCTGTTCACCGCACCTGGCCCCGCGATTCCGCATATCCGCAGCGGGCGTCTGCGCGCGCTCGGCGTGACCAGCACCAAGCGCCTCACCAGCCTGCCCGACGTGCCGACGATCGCGGAAAGCGCGCTGCCCGGTTACGCGCTCGAAGGCGCTTACGGCATACTCGCGCCGCCCAAGATGCCGCGCGCCATCATTGACAAGCTGAACGCCGAATTCCTGCGCGTACTACAGTTGCCGGACATCAGGACCAGGCTCGTCGATCTCGGTTTCGAGCCGGTCGGCAGCACGCCCGAGCAATATACGGCGCTGGTCGTGGCCGACATGGCGAACTGGTCGAAAATCTTCAAAGAAATCGGCATCAAGCCCGAGTGAGGCGTGAGGCGTAAGGGGAGAGACTCTGGTTCGTCCGCACCTACGCCCAGTAAAGCCTGGACGGATTATCGACCAGTATCTTGGTGCGTAGCGCCGCGTCGTCGCACATCAGCGGAAAGAGATCCACCAGCGCGCCGTCGTTCGGCATCTCTTTGACGTTGGGGTGCGGGAAATCCGTGCCCCACAATACGCGGCCGGGCGCTGCCGCGATCAGCGTACGCGCGAACGGCAGCGCGTCGTGATACGGCTTGCCGGTCGCCGAGATGCGCTCCGGCCCGCTGACCTTGATCCACGCGAGTTCGTTTTTCATCAAGTCGAGCAGCAGCCTGAACGGTTGCTGGTCGAGGCCGTGCCGGGCCTGCACGCGTCCCATGTGGTCGATGATGAACGGCACGCGCAGGCGGTTGAGAAAATCGCGGTAAGTGAGGATGTCCTCGGCATCGAGGTGCAATTGCAAATGCCAGCCGAGGGGTGCTATGCGCGCAGCGACACTTTCGACCACCTTGAGATCGGGCGCACCGCCCAAGTGGGCGACGAAATTGAAGCGCGTGCCGCGCACCCCACTCGTGTGCAGCCGTTCGAGTTCGGCGTCGGTCATATCGCCGCCGACCATCGCCACGCCGCGGATCGTGCCGTTGGACGCGGCGATCGCGTCCAGCATCGCGCTGTTGTCGGTGCCGTGGCAGCTCGCCTGCACCAGCACCGCGCGCGAGAAGCCAAGAAATTTATGCAGTGCGGCGAGCTTTTCCTTCGGCGCGTCGGGCGGCGTGTAGCTGCGGTTGGGCGCGTACGGAAATTGCGCGCCTGGGCCGAACACATGGCAGTGCGCGTCGCAGGCGCCGGGCGGCAGCACGTAGTGCGGTTTGATTGGATTGGGATCGGGGGCGAGGATGGTTTTCATAGATCAGGACAGGCCGCAGAGATGAGACGGAAAAACGAGCGGGACGGGTATTTGTGCATTGTCGCAGATTGTCATGAAGGCAAAGTTTAATCCACCCCGCGCGCTCCGGCATGGGACGTACTGATTGTCGTATACTTCCTGCTCCGCGGCCCGCAACGAAGGCCGCTCCAAGGAGAGAGAACCATGTCATCGACTATCCGCTTCACTTCGCTTGCATTCGCCAGCCTCTGCACATTCGCGCTGATGTCGCCGGCCGGCGCGCAACTGCTTCCGCACAAGGACATTTCCGCGGCCATGGCTTTGACCATCGCGGAGACCACGATCGCGACCTGCAAGGCCAACGGCTACGCCGTGTCGGCGACCGTGGTTGGCCGCAATGGCGAGATCATCGTCCAGGTGCGAGGTGATAACACCGGGCCGCACACGATAGAGAACAGCATGCGCAAGGCCTACACCGCGCGCACCTTCCGCATCCCCTCGGGCGATTTGGTCACGCGCCTGAAGGCCGACCCCTCGCTCGGCTTGATCCATCTCAACAACGTCATCGCCAATCAGGGCGCGCTGCCGATCAAGGTCGGCGACGAGACCATCGGCGCGGCCGGTGCGTCGGGCGCGCCGGGCGGCGAGAAGGACGAGGCCTGCGTCAAGGCGGGGATCGACAAGGTCGCCGACCAGCTCAAGTAAAAGCGCCGTCGGGCGGCGGTGGGGTCTCGCGGATTCCCGCCGCATCGCCGCTCGCGAAGGCGAAAACGGGCGCTGGCCCGTAGA
>JAYVME010000484.1:0-3165 GCA_043759115.1 Betaproteobacteria bacterium
CTGAAAGCGCTCGCGCTCGCCCGCTCCGCCCGCTGGCCCGATCTGCCGAACGTGCCCACGTTCGCGGAGTCCGGCTGGCCGCACTATCAGGCCAACGGCTGGTACGGGCTGTGCGCTCCCGCCAAAACGCCCCGGGCCGTCATCGACAAGCTCCAGCGCGAATCGGTCAAGGTGGTCACCTCGGCCGATTTCAAGGACCGGCTGACTAACCTGGTGGCCGATCCGGTGGGCAGTTCGTCAAAAGAATTCGCGGCCTACATCCGCAACGAGTACGAAAAATACGGCAAGGTCATCAAAGCGACCGGCGCGCGCGCCGAATAATTGCGCGACGAGCGTGGGCACGAATCACGCCGGGCCGGATTATCAGAGCGCCTGTCCGGCAAGCGCGCGCCGCCTGACTCGCGCGAGCACTATCGACAGCGCGACGCCGGCGAGACATAACGCGCCGATCCCGCGGTAGCCCCAGGCAAAACTTCCCGCCTGGTCCTTTACCACGCCGAACGCATAGGCGGTCACGAAGCCGCCGAGGTTGGCAATCAGATTGGCGACCCCGGTGGCGGTGCCCGCGATGCGCGGCCCCAGCACTTCGACCGGCACGAAAAAAATCGGCCCGAAGTAGAACTGCAGGAAGATGGCACTCACCGCGATCACGGCGAAGAGCAGCGGAATCGATTCAACCGTCACCAGCAAAATAGACGCGCACGCGAGCACCGCCAACGAGCCCCCGATCACGAGCGGCGGGTTGCGCAGTCGGTCCGACACGTAGCCGCCGACCATATTGGATGTCGCCGTCAGCGCCGCGCCCATCGCAACGACCAGACCCGCGGTCTGCACCGATAAGCCGCGGTCGGCCACCAGCAACGACGGCAGCCAGACGACGAAAGCAGTCACCACCGAGAAGCGCACGAACTGCAGTCCGCAGCATACCCACATGATCGGGTGGCGCGCGATCTGCGCGATCGCGGACAGCGCGCTGCGCGAAGCGGCCTGCCGGCGCGGCCGCTCCACAGCCGCCGCCTTGAACACAAACGCCGCGGCGAGACCCGGCACCGCGAGCAGCATGATCGCGGTGCGCCAGCCGTAGAGGTCGGTGAACAGCGGGCCCGCGAGTGCCAGCACTATACTGCCGGCGAAACCGCCGACCATGTAAAGGCTCATGGCGGTCGCGCGGCGCTGCGGCGGGAACCACGACGCGAGCAGTGCGAGCCCGGGCACGAACATCAGCGCGCGAAACGCGCCGGCGACGAACTGGCAGACGAGCGCGAGCCAGAAAATGTGGATTAGCCCGAAACCCAGCGACAGCGCCGACCAGCCGAAAAGCCCGATAAAGAACGGACGCCGTGATCCAAAGCGATCGGCGAGAAAACCCGCCGGTATCTGTCCGAGCGCGTAACTCAGCGTCGCCACCGCCGGCAGCATGCCCGCCTGCGTGAAGCTGATGCCGAGATCGGCGCGGATCAACGGCAGCAGCAGCGGAATGGCGGTGAAGGTCAGTCCGTGCGCCACCTGACACAACACGACCAGCCAGGTTGTGCTGACGCCGGCGCGTTCCATCGCACCCGCGGCGGGCGCGGCGTGGAAAGCAGCGGCGGCCGGCGGGCGCTTGTGCACTGTTCAGCGCCGACGCAATCCGCGCCGGTGCCGGATGATCCGGTTCGGTACAGGGGAAAACATGCGGCAACGCTAGCATTCACGGCGCGGCTGAAGGTTGCGCTACATCAAACCCGCGGCACGACGAATCTGATTGCGCGGGCAGTCAGCGCAAGAAATAAATGGCGTCGACGTAAATTACCGGAGCGCAGGCGCGCCAATCGCTTACAGTCGACGACTCCTCATTCGGCCGTCATGCCGGTGGCGACGACCACCTTCGCCCATTTCTCCACTTCGCTTTTGACGAACAATGCGAACTCGTCCGTGGCGAGCGGCGAAGGTTCTGCACCTTGCGCGTTGAGCCGGTCGCGCACTTCGGGCAGACGCACGATGCGCATGGCTTCATTGCTTAATCTGTCCACCACCGCGCGCGGCGTGCCGGCGGGAGCAAACAATCCCAGCCAGTTCAGCATCTCGTAACCCGGCAGCCCGGATTCCGCAATGGTCGGCAAATCGGGCAAGAGTGTGGAGCGCTGGCTGCCGGTAATGGCGAGCCCGCGCAACCTGCCGGACTTGGTGTGCGGCGAAACGGATGCCGCGGTGCCGAAGGTGACCGGCACCTGCCCGGCCACCACATCGACGATGGCGGGACCACCGCCCTTGTACGGGATGTGCACGAGCTTGATATGTCCAAGATATTCGAGGAGCACCGCGGCGATATGCGTCGAGGTGCCCGCGCCCGCCGATGCGTACATGATCTGGCCCGGGCGGGCGCGCGCCAACGCAATCAAATCCTTGACCGAATGCGCCGGGAGCGACGGGTGTACGGCGAGGATGTTCGGCGAATCCGACAACCGCGCGACCGGCTGAAAATCGCGCAACACATTGTACGGCAGCGCGCGATACAGGGTCTGATTGATGGCGTGCGTGCCGACGCTGCCCACCGTGAGCGTATGTCCGTCCGGCGCCGCGCGCGCCGCCATTTCCGTGCCGACGACACCACCCGCGCCGCTACGATTGTCAACGACGACCTGCTGGCCGAGTGCTGCCGCCAGCGGCCCGGCGATGAGCCGCGAAGTGAGATCGATATAACCGCCGGTAGAAAATCCGATGACGATGCGCACTGGCTTGACCGGATAAGCGTCCGCTGCGACGGCCGTTCCGCACACACTAACGCCTGCCATTGCAGCCGTAACCGCCCACGTTCCGAAATGCCGCATCATCGTTACGTCCTTCGCGCGTTTCTCCCGTGCTCAGGCCGGCGACAGAATATGGATCGCGCGGTTGGCGATCATCTCCTTGGTCGCCGCCGCGTAGGCCGCCATGTGCGGCGCGGCGGCGTGCGCTTTCAATGCATCCATGCTCTCCCACTTTTCGATCACGACAAAAGTATCCGCGCCATATTGCGTCTGGAACTTCGGGCCGTTCGCGAAATCGACGGCGGCGCCGTATTCGATGCAGCCCTGTTCGGCCTTGACCGCCGGAACATTGGCCTGGAATGCCTGCAGAACGGCGTCGCGCATGCCGGGTTTTGCGCCGATGACGGCGATCACGTGAATCATTGCGGGTTACTCC
>JAYVME010000485.1:0-3161 GCA_043759115.1 Betaproteobacteria bacterium
AATTACATGGAAATGAACGACGATACCCGAAATCCGCGCACGTCTTTGTACTCCGCCACCGGACACCTTTTGCCCCAAAATTTCACGTTGCATTTACGCGCGGGAAATCCTGCGGGCGCCCGCCTTTAGTGCAACGCGTCATCAGATCTTCTCTATCGATGTAACTTATGCACTATAATTATTTAACTAATTGATTTATATATAGTATAATATTGAATAATAATTGCATATCTAAATATGTAATTGCAACATATCAACACGACAAAAGGCTAGCGGTGATGGGCGTTCTGGCGGGCGAAATAACACCTGAATTTGGCGATGCGCTGATCGTCATCGACGCTTTGGCGCTCGCACTGTTCTTCGGCATGATCTATGCCGCGAAAATCGCGGCGGGGTCGGGTCGCATATTAAAACTGCTCAGTCCCGCTTTGCTTGCTTTGCGGTTCAGGCTGTGGCGCGCCGCGCACAAAGCGCACTGAGTTCGCCGGCCCCGATCAATCGTTCCGCGCCCATTCTTTGGCGCGGGTGAGAGCCCTGCTCCACCCCGCCATGAGCCGCGCCGCTTCCGCCCGCGGCATCAGTGGCTCGAACGTGCGGTCAGTCTGCCACTGCGTGGAAATCTCGCCGGCATCTTTCCAGTAGCCGACAGCCAGTCCCGCGAGATACGCAGCCCCCAGCGCGGTCGTTTCGAATACTTTCGGTCGCACGACACGCACGCCGAGTACGTCCGCCTGGAATTGCATCAGCAGGTCATTTTGCGTCGCGCCGCCGTCAACGCGCAGTTCGCTCAACCTGATGCCGGCATCCGACTCCATGGCGCGCAGCACATCGGCGGTCTGGTAGGCGATGCTTTCGAGCGCCGCACGCGCGATGTGCGCCGCACCGGTGCCACGTGTCAAACCGACGATCGTCCCGCGCGCATACTGATCCCAATGCGGACTGCCCAGACCGGCAAATGCCGGCGCGAAATATACGCCGCCGTTGTCGGGCACGCTCGCGGCAAGCGTTTCAACCTCGCCTGAAGTCCTGATGATACCGAGACTGTCGCGCAGCCATTGCACCACCGCGCCGGCGATGAACACGCTGCCTTCGAGCGCGTATTCGTCCTTGCCATCCGTGCGCCACGCGGTCGTCGCCAGTAATTTGTTGCGTGAGCGCACCGGCTTGCCGCCGGTATGCATCAGCATGAAGCAACCGGTACCGTAAGTGTTCTTGACCATGCCGGGCGTGACGCAACGCTGCCCGAACAGCGCCGCCTGCTGGTCGCCGGCAATGCCCGCAATGGGAATGCGCGCCGCAAACAATTCGCCGGCGGTTTCGGCAGCCACGCCGCTCGACGCCACCACTTGCGGCAGGACCGCGCGCGGAATCGTCAACAGGCGCAGCAACTCATCGTCCCACTCGCCGGTATGAATATTAAAAAGCAGCGTGCGCGACGCGTTGCTCGCATCCGTAACGTGGGATTTTCCGCCGGATAATTTCCAGATCAACCAGCTGTCTATGGTGCCGAAGGCGAGTTCGCCGGCCTCCGCGCGCGCCCGCGCGCCCGCGACGTTGTCGAGTATCCAGCGCAGCTTGGTACCTGAAAAATACGCATCGAGCACGAGGCCGGTTTTAGCGGTGAATAACCGCTCGTGCCCGGCTTTCAACTCGTCGCACATAGCCGCCGTGCGCCGGTCCTGCCATACAATGGCGTTGCAAACCGGCTGGCCGCTTTTGCGCTCCCATACCACCGTGGTCTCGCGCTGATTGGTGATGCCGATCGCAGCGATATCGCGCGCACCGATGCCGGCGCGCGTCATGGCCTCGGCAGCGACCCCCACCTGGGTTTCCCAGATTTCATTGGCGTCGTGCTCGACCCAACCCGGCTGCGGGAATATCTGGCGGAACTCCTTTTGCGCAACCGCCTTGATAGAGCCGGCACGATCGAACACGATCGCGCGCGAGCTGGTCGTGCCCTGATCTAAAGCCAGTATGAAAGGCATGTTAACCGCCTTGGCGGTTCAATAGATGCAATGGGTAGTCGGTGATCAATCCTGCGAGGTCGAGCTTCGCGCAGCGCTGGTGCTCGGCAACAGTCACCGCGCCGTAGACGTAATTGTCCCACCCTGCCGCGGACACCGCGCCCAGCACTTCTTCGTCGACGATGTTGTAGTCCCACACGATGCTTTTGATCCGCGGGTGGCCCGCACAACCGGCGATGAGGGCGCCCGCGTCGAGCGGCCGGTGCGCGACCAGCAATCCGCAGGCGACGGCGAGTTCATCCGCGCACCGCTTGACGACATCGTGCCGGAACGACGTCACGAATAAACGGCGCCGGGATTCGAACTGCGCCAGCACGCGCGATGCGGCCGGCCACGCTTCAGGATTCTTGATTTCAATATTCCACAGAACGTCGGGGAACGCGTCGAGAATTTCAGGCAGTAGCGCCACCGGATGACCGACGTCGGCTTCGATCTCGCGCCGCGTCAGCTCGGCGACCGCCCGTTTGCGCGGCGTCACGCGATCGTGAATGATGACCGGCAGCCCATCATGGCTCAACCGCACATCGGTTTCTATGCCGTCTACCCCGAGCTTGGCGGCGGCGGCGAATGCGCCGAGCGTGTTTTCCGGCGCGTCGGCGTGGTAACCGCGATGAGCAAGTACGAGCATGGGCGGAGTCACAAGGCTGTCATGGGCACGAATGCCGTCAGATCATAATCGAATATGCTCACAAACGCCGCTTGCGGCGGCATGAAGCTGATCGAAAAACTCACTATGGGCGCGCCCGCGTCGCCAGCGATCCTTAAGCGTTTGCCGCAAAGGCCGTGATTCTTCATCTGTTTTTATGCATTAATTTCATGTATTATGCGCTCTCGCATCAACTGTCTTGAACGGAGGAGGGTCCGCTCAGGAGGAAAGTGAATCATGTTCTACGCCTTTTACGCCATTGCAATCGTCATTCTGGTTTTGCACTTTACCGGCTGGCTCAAGCGCAACAATCTTGAGTGGATGATGCTGGTGCTCGCCGTCGCCGTTTTTCCGGCGGTTATTTTCCTGAAATAGGTAAATTTTTTGTGCGGCACCCGCATCGCGCGTGCCGCCGTCACACCACCGCACACACGGCGCTAGCAGCGGCGCTTAGCCGGCGCGCTCGGCACTGCGCGCAAGCGCAATAAACA
>JAYVME010000486.1:0-15908 GCA_043759115.1 Betaproteobacteria bacterium
TGGCGCGCGCGCCCAGCCGCAAGACGGCGATGAGTTCGTTCCACGCGTCGCTGGCTCAACTGAGCCTGTTGCTCTTGGCCGCGATGACCGACGCGCTGCTATTCTGAGCAGGTACAGCTTGCGCCTGATCGTCGCGACCGAGCCCGCCGCTCACGGCCGGTGGCGTCGCCTTTATGCCGGCGCGATGCTGGCAGTATTGTGTGGCGCGACCGTCCCTGCCGCGGCGTTGGAAGGCGCTGTGTCGGGCGCGGCCGTCATGCCGGCGTTCGCCCCGACTCTGGACCAGACTGCGGCCTTGCGTGGCAGCCAGGCCGCAGTGGGGCGCGCCATCGGCGACTACACCCTGCAGGACCGCGAGGGGCGAGCCGTTCGCCTGTCGAGCTACCGCGGCAAACCGCTGCTGGTGAGCTTCATTTACACCGGGTGTTTCCAGATCTGCCCAACGACCACCCGGGCGCTGCAAAATGCGGTTGCTGTCGCGCGCGATGCCCTCGGCGACGGCCGATTCAATGTGATTAGCATCGGTTTCAACCAGCCGACCGACTCACCGCAGGCGCTCAAGTCCTTCGCCGCCCAGTACGGAATCAACTCGCCCAACTGGGAGTTTCTCAGCCCGCCCGCTGCCAGCGTGCCGGATCTGGCGCGCGATTTCGGCTTCGGTTTCGTCGCCACCGCGGCAGGTTTCGACCACCTGCTCCAGGTCAGCGTAGTTGACGCCGAGGGGCGCATCTATCGCCAGATTTATGGCGAGGCCTACTCTGCCGACTATCTTATCGAACCGCTCAGGCAACTCATCACCGGCACCCCCGTTGCCGACGCTACCAGCCTGTCCGCGATCATCGAGCAGGTACGCATACTGTGCTCGGTATATGACCCGCGCACCGGCAGGTATCGCGTAAGCTACGCAATTGTCCTCGAGATCGCCGGCGGCGCGACCTTCCTGCTTTGGATCATCTGGTTCTTCCTCAACGAATGGTTGACGCGCCGGCGCGCGGCGAGGCGCTTGAGCGCTTGATGCGCGTCGATTCGAGCGGCTCAGCCAGCGGCTGCACAATCCATCGCTGTCGCCGCGGCGCCGAATGACGATGAACCTCCTTGACTTGACACGTGGCGGCGCGCTCGTTGTCTACCATCGCATCGAGCACGATTTCGATCGGGTATTCGGCGCTGCACTTAATCCCTGGCGCCATCTCGGCGCACTCGGCTTCCTGTTCTTCTGGATTATCGCCGTCACCGGACTGTATCTATATGCCGTGCTCGACACCTCGGTCGACGGCGTTTATCGCTCCATAAACTGGCTCTCGCGTGAGCAGTGGTACCTCGGCGGCGTGCTGCGCAGCCTGCACCGCTACGCCGCCGACGCCTTCGTCCTGGTCACGCTGCTGCATCTGCTGCGCGAATTTCTGCTCGGGCGCTACACCGGCTTTCGCCACTTCTCCTGGCTCACCGGAGTGCCGCTGCTGTGGTTCGTCTATATCTCGGGCGTTGTCGGCATTTGGCTGCGGTGGGACCAGCTGGCGCAATTCTCCGCTGCCGCCACCGCCGAATGGCTCGATGCGCTGCCCGTTTTCGCCACGCCGCTGATACGCAACTATCTGAGCGCAAACGCCGTCAGCGACCGGCTGTTCTCGCTCTTTGTATTCGTTCATATCGGGGTGCCGCTGTTGCTGATTTTCGGCCTGTGGTTCCACATCCAGCGCATCAGCCGCGCCGAGGTGTTTCCGCCACCTGCGCTTGCCGCAGGTTCGCTGTTTGCCCTGTTGGCATTGTCGCTGGCGCTGCCGGTCACAAACCAGGCGGCGGCCGACCTTTCCGTGGTTCCGGGTCCGCTCCCACTCGACTGGTTCTACCTGTTCTGGCAGCCGCTGATGTACGCCACCTCGGCCGGCGCCGTGTGGGCGTTGGTGATTGGCGCGACTTTGCTTCTGTTCAGTCTGCCGGCGTTGCCGCATGGCGCCGCCTCACCGGTCGCAGAGGTAGACCCGGACAACTGCAACGGCTGCCGCCGCTGCTTCGAGGATTGCCCCTACGCCGCCATCGTCATGGTGCCGCATCCGGATGGAATCCCGGGACGGCAGCTCGCTCAGGTGAATCCCGGTCTCTGCGCAAGTTGCGGCATCTGCGCCGGCGCCTGCCCGTCGTCCACACCCTTCCGCAGCGCGGCCAAACTGGTTACCGGCATCGACATGCCGCAAATGCCGATTGATGGTCTGCGACGGACACTGGAACGCGGACTGGCGCGGCTCGAAGGCGAAAACGGGATTGTCGTGTTCGGCTGCGATCAGGGCGCCGATGTGGCGAGCCTGGCCGGCAAGGACCTTGCACGCGTCAGTCTGATCTGCACCGGCATGCTGCCGCCCTCCTTCGTCGAATACGCGCTGCGCGGCGGAGCCGCGGGCGTGCTGGTGACCGGCTGCCGCGCGGGCGGCTGCGCCTTCCGACTGGGCAATCGCTGGACCGAGGAGCGTCTCGCCGCAACGCGTGAACCGCATTTGCGCGCCAGCGCACCGGGCAAAGCCCTGCGCGTCGCCTGGGCCGACCGCGGGGAGGAGGCCGAGCTCGCCGTCATGCTCGACGATTTGCGGCAGGCGCTGGCGGCAGAACGATTGCACAATAGGGATCCGATCGCGGATCCGCTCGTTCCACCGACAAGGCCGACAGTGCATGGCTAAACTGATTTCCTGGATAGGCCAGGCGCTGCTCTACGGGCTGTTCGCGCTGATCATCGGCTATTTCTCCAGCTCGCCGCCGTACCGGCATTTGCCGGCCGACCAGGCGCTGATCAAGCTGAGTTTCAGCCATGAAGGAAAACTGGTCTCGGCATGTCGCCAGCGCACCGCGGAAGAACTCGCGAAACTGGCGCCGAACATGCGCGCGCCCATGGACTGCCCGCGCGAGCGCTCGCCGGTCAGCGTCGAAATCGATCTGGACGGCACCCCGGCCTACCGGCATGTGGCCATACCCTCCGGGCTGTCCAGGGACGGCGCCTCGACCGTCTATAAGCGATTTCCCGTGCACGCCGGGGAGCATCGCCTCGCAATTCGCCTGAACGATGACGCGCGCGCCACCGGTTTCAACTACCGCCGCGAGGAAATGGTGATCCTGAAGCCCGGCAAGGTGCTGGTGATCGACTTCAACCAGGAAGCAGGCGGGATCACCCTGCAATGAACGCATCGACGAATTCTCTGCCCGATTACGCGCTGCCGGCGCCGGACAGCGCGCGGCGAGCGCTGGCCCGAGCCTGGTTGTGGCTCGGCCTGCTTTCGCTGATCGGTTCGGGCGCGTTCTCGGTGTTGCTGGTGCTCTCGCGCACCCCGGTTTTGCAGAACCTTTTTCCCGTCGCGGATTTCTTCCATGTCGCGCTGGTGGCGCATGTCGATCTGTCGGTGCTGGTGTGGTTCATCGCCATTGCCGGCATGCTGTGGAGCATCAACAGCTCGACACAGGCCATGAGCTGGGGCTGGCTTGCGCTGTGGGGCTGCGCGCTTGGAGTGGCGTTGATGTCGCTCGCGCCGTTCATCGGCCACGGCGAGCCCATCATGGCGAATTACATTCCGGTATTGAACGATCCGGTCTTCATCTCCGGCCTCCTCGTGTTCGGCGCCGGTTTCGCCGCGCTGGTGCTGCGCAGCCTCGTGCTTGCCCCGGTTCTGGGCGTGAGTTTCAACGGCGGCGGCGCCCTGCGCTTCGGCCTGAATGCGGCTACCGTATCCGCCGCCGTCGCAATCCTGGCATTCGCCTGGTCCTATGTCGCGGTCCCGACATCGCTGGGCGGCAAGGCGTATTACGAAATCCTGTTCTGGGGTGGCGGCCACGCGCTGCAATTCACCTGGACCCTGCTGATGCTGGTGGCGTGGATCTGGCTCACCAGCGCCTGTGGTGCGCGCGTGCCACTGAGTCCGCGCGTGGCACTGCTGATGTTCCTGCTGGCCCTGATCTGCGTGTTTGTCACCCCTTACGCCTATCTGGCGTATGACGTCGCCTCGGTCGAACATCGCAGTCTGTTGACCTGGGCCATGCGTTTTGGCGGCGGGCTGGCGATCCTGCCGATGAGCCTGGCGGTGCTCGTGGTACTGCGCCCGGCCCCGCATATGCGCGAGGACGCGAGGCCGCTGCGCATGGCCCTCATGTCCTCCGTAGTGTTGTTTGCAGTCGGCGGCATAATCGGCATCTTCATCAGCGGCAATAACGTCATGATCCCCGCCCACTACCATGGTTCCATCGTCGGCGTGACGCTGGCGCTGATGGGGCTGGTCTACCATCTGCTGCCGCAACTAGGCTATGCCGCGCCCGCCGGCAGGCTGGCCACCTGGCAGCCTGTCCTCTACGGCGCGGGACAATTGATGCACATCACCGGCCTGGTATGGTCGGGCGGCTACGGCGTTCAGCGCAAGGTGGCCGGCGCCGAGCAGGTGCTCAGAACCAGCGGCGAAATCGCCGGCATGGGTCTGATGGGATTGGGCGGACTCATCGCCATCATCGGCGGCGTGCTTTTCGTGGTCGTGGTGATCCGCGCCGTGCGCGACGGCAACCGAGCGTCCGGGCGATGATCAAATATCTGCAGCGCGGCATGCGCTGGCCGTTCATGCGCGTCGAGGCCCTGTTCAACGCCGCCTTCGGCGACAAACTCAATCCGCTCTATCACCTCGGCGCCATCAGTTTCTTCCTGTTCTGGATCGTCGCCATCAGCGGGCTTTACCTTTACGTCTTCTTCAAGACCGGCGTAGCCGACGCCTATGCATCGGTTCAAGCCCTGACCGAGGATCAATGGTATGCCGGCGGCATCATGCGCAGCATCCACCGCTACGCCTCCGACGCCATGGTGCTGACCATGCTCCTGCACATGCTGCGCTACTTCGCCTTCGACCGGTTTCGCGGCTTTCGCTGGTTCTCATGGATGACAGGCCTGATGCTCATCTGGCTGGTCTATGTTTCCGGAATCAACGGCTATATGCTTGCCTGGGACAAGCTGGCGCAATTCGTGGTCGTCGCCAGCTTCGAATGGCTCGACTGGCTGCCGATGTTCGACGGCGCCCTGATCCGCAACTTTATTTATCAGTCGAGCGTCAATGACCGCTTCTTCTCGCTGCTATCCTTTATTCACATCGGCCTGCCGCTGCTGGTGCTGCTGCTGATGTGGATCCATGTGCAACGCGTTCCCAAGGCGAGCACCAATCCACCGCGGCCGATCATGTACTGCCTGCTGCTCACCCTGCTTGCATTGGCGCTGGTCAAGCCCGCGCTGAGCCAGGGCGGCGCGGCGGATTTCGGCACGGTACCAAGCAAGCTTGCGTTCGACTGGTTCTATCTGATGGTATTTCCGCTGCTCTACCTCTGGCCGCTGGGCCGAGTCTGGCTGTTGCTATCCGCGGCGAGCGCATGCGTCGCCGCCCTGCCCTGGTTGCCGCCGAAATTCCACCGCGGCGCAACGCGCGAACTCCAGGTGCGGATACATCCCGACAACCGCAATGTCGCCGTACGCGGGGGCGAGACCGTTCTCGAAGCAGGCCTGCGCGCCGGCATCGGCTTGCCGTTCGAATGCCGCAACGGCGCCTGCGGCAAATGCAAATGCACCCTCCTCCACGGCAGCGTCGACTACGGGGTCTATCAAGCGGGCGCGCTGACCGAGGCCGAGAAAACGCTGGGCAAGGCGCTCATGTGCTGCGCCGTGCCCCGATCCGACCTGGAGATCGAATACGAGACCGGCGACGAGGCCGCGGCGGCAACCGTCCAGACTTATAGCGGACGGGTGCACAGCATGGAGCGCCTGTCCGACGAGGTCATGCGGTTGATGGTTTCGTTGCCTGCGGGCGAGAACCTGCGCTTCGTCGCAGGCCAGTACATCAACATCCTGCTCGCTGACGGACAACGGCGTGCTTTCTCGTTCGCCAATCCGCCGCATCACAGCGAGTGCATCGAATTGCATGTCCGCCTGATCGCCGGCGGCCGGTTCACGACTTACGTGTTCACTCGAATGAAGATCAGCGACGATTTACGCTTCGAGGGTCCGCTGGGCTCGTTCTATTTGCGCGAGAGCAGGCGGCCGATCATTTTCGTCGCCGGCGCAACCGGTTTCGCGCCGATCAAGAGCATAGTCGAGGACGCGTTTCATCGCGGCATGCGCCGGCCGATGCTGCTGTATTGGGGAGTGCGACGGCCCAAGGATCTCTACATGATGGAGCTTGCCCAGCACTGGCAGGCGGAGCACGACAACTTCAAGTTCGTGCCGGTGCTGTCGGAGCCCAAACCGGAAGACCGATGGCAGGGCCGCAGCGGACTGGTGCATGAGGCCATACTGGGTGACTTTCCGGACCTTGGCGGCTACGAAGTCTACGTCTGCGGCTCGGCGAAAATGGTGGACACCGCATTCCCCGCTTTCCTCGAACAGGGCCTGTCTGAAGAGTATTGCTTCTCCGACGCCTTCTTGCCGTCGGGAGGCTGATCGATGCGAATCTCGACATTCACGCCCGGCATGCCAATCACGCGGCGCACCATGACCAACCGCTCCATGGAGAATCCTTCGAAATGAAACCCGGGCTGCTGCGCGCAATGGTGCTGCTGGCGCTGCTGCTGGTGTTGGTCATCACCACCACCAGCGCCTATATCCGCCTGTCGCAGGCCGGGTTCGGCTGTGCCGACTGGCCTGACTGCTACGGTCGTAGCGTTACAACGTTCTCGGCCGGCCAGTTGATACCCGAACCGTCGACGCTGTTCTGGGCACGCGCCATGCACCGCCTTGCCGCGAGTTCAACCGGCGTCCTGCTGCTGCTGATCGTGTTTCTGGGCTGGCGCGCGCTGCAGGGCACGGCAGCGCGCCTTGCAGCAGTCGCGACCGTGGTGCTGGCCGGATTCCTCGGCGGGCTCGGGCTCTTAACGCCCTCGCATTTTCCCGCGGTGACGCTCGGCAATCTGCTTGGCGGCATGACCCTGTTCGCGATCCTCGGGTGGCTGCACCAGCGCGACCGGGGCGCCGGCGCCGGCCGCACGCTGCAGAGTCTCGCCTTGGCGGCGCTCGCCCTGCAGATCGCGCTGGGCGGGATGATAGGCGCGCGCCACGCGGTACTCTCCTGCGTAACACTTCCCGCGTGCGCGGGCGGCTGGTGGCCCGATACGCTCGACTGGCGTCTGTTCAATCCATTCCTCGCCTTGTCCGAATCGGACATGGGATCAGCGGCGCGCGAGGCGCTGATCATGTCCCACCGCTACGGCGCGCTGCTGGTGGCGACGATTCTGTGCGTATTGGGCGTCAAAGCCATCCGGCGCGGCGCTCGCGTCGCCGCCAAAGGCTGGTTGCTGCTCGGCCTGCTGGGGTTGCAACTGCTGCTGGGCGCGGGCATGGTGCTTGCGAATTTCCCATTGCCGCTGGCACTGCTGCACAACCTGTGCGCGGCGCTCCTGCTAGGCGCGACCGTCGGTCTATCTTGGCACAATATTGAACCCAAAAAGGAAGGATGAACATCGTCGATGCCCGCGGACTGTACCCCCGATCCGTTCGAGCGTGTGGTTGAGGCCTTGACCGAATTCGCGCCAGGCGACCGGATGAAGCTGATCATCCACCAGGATCCGCGTTCACTGCATCGTTTCCTGGAGCGAAATCGAGATGCCTGCAAGACCGGGCGGAAGGTCCCCTCGCGCGCAATCATGATCTGGTTGTTGACGTCCACGAACACGGTCGATTGCACGAAATATCCGCGTGCGGGCGCGCGCTGCTGAATGGCCACGGCATCGTTTCAATACGCGCAACCATATCCACCGTAGAATTTGAAGCACAGCAGGCTACGCAGGATGTCGTCATACGGCAGCAGCGCCAGCAGCGCGAGTCCGATGGCGAAGGTGGCCACAATGCACGCCGCTTCAATTTCCGGTGCGGGCAGTGACTGCCGCCGCCATTGCCGTAAACGCTGGAGCGCTGCGCTCATTTTGCGACCGGGATCATGATAATCTCCATCACGCCCCACACAATGTAGAGCACCACCGGGATCGCAATCCCCGGAAACAGCAGCAGAAACGGGTTGTCGAGTTGCATGATGGGGACGCCTTCTTCCATTTGATCCGCGGTGGGTTCCGCGCTGTGCATCGTAACGGTCATCGGCATCCACCGTTTGTAGTTGGTCGTGACCCAAAACTGCGGCATCTCTGCCGGGGTACGGCACGTTACGCAACTGCCCCTAATCTAATGCACCTCGGGGCGAAAAAAATTTGATGCGAATCAAGGTTTCTGAAAAATCAGACCGGCATCATCAGGCAAACCCAGGCGCGGAAAATCCGACCGACATCCAGCGTCAACCCGCTACTGCATCCACCAACGGGGATTGCAATATGGATCAAACGTCACGCCGACAGCTCGCAGCCTGGCTGCTGGTCTGTTGCGCCCTGCTGTTCATCCTGGTGGTGGTCGGCGGGGTGACGCGACTTACGCATTCCGGATTATCAATCGTCGAATGGCAGCCGATCGTCGGCACGCTACCGCCGTTGAACGAAAGCGCATGGCACGAAGTATTCCTGAAATATCAGCAGACCCCGGAATTCCGGCAGGTCAATTCCGGCATGAGCCTGGAGGAGTTCAAGGGCATTTTCTGGTGGGAGTACGCGCATCGCCTGCTGGGACGCTCGATCGGGTTCATTTATCTCGCGCCGTTGCTGTACTTCCTGGTCCGCAGAAAAATCGACCGCGCGCTGGCATGGCGGCTCGGCGCGATCTTCGTCCTGGGCGGACTGCAAGGCGCGCTGGGGTGGTATATGGTCAAGAGCGGACTCGTCGACGACCCGCGCGTCAGCCACTACCGGCTGACCGCGCACCTCGGACTGGCGTTCGTAATTTACGCGGCGATGCTGTGGCAGGCGCTCGGATTGCTCGCGCCGCGGCAGCCTCCGCAGCGCGACCCCGCGCGCCGCGGCCTGTGGCATTTCTCGCTTGCGCTGACCACGCTCATCTTCGTGATGGTGCTGCTGGGCGGACTCGTTGCCGGCATCCGCGCCGGTCTCGCCTACAACACGTTCCCGTTGATGAACGGGCACTGGGTGCCGCCGGATATTCTGGCGCTCGAACCGTGGCACTCGAATTTCTTCAACAATATAGCGACCGTGCAATTCGATCACCGGTTGATCGCGTGGCTGCTTGCCGCGCTCATACCGTGGTTCTGGTGGCGCTCGACGCGCGTCCCCCTGACACCGCTGGCACGGCTGTGGTGCGGCGCATTGCCGGTGGTATTCGCATTGCAGTTCGGCCTCGGCGTCATGACGCTGCTGCTGGCGGTGCCGGTCGCGCTCGGCGCCGCGCATCAGGCCGGCGCATTGTTGTTGTTAACCACGGCCTTGATGGTTAACCATCAACTGCTGGCAACCGCCGGCACGTAGCAGACCGAATACGCGCCGCGCGGCTGCGCAGCTACGGCACGTGACGAACGGGGGGTGCGACCTTTGATTTGGATCAAATCGCCAGCGGCGCCGTAAACGGATAATTTGCCCGTGTCCGCCGTGCGGTCGCAAAACGAGGCTTGCCTTACTGATGATCGTTTCAGACCTTCCGCTGTGGCAACTCAAGTCGCGCAAGCTGCTGCCGGTCGTGCAGGGCGGGATGGGCATCGGCGTTTCAGCGCACCGGCTCGCCGGCAGCGTTGCCCGCCTGAGTGCGGTCGGCACGATTTCCAGCGTCGACCTGCGTCACCATCATCCCGACCTGCTCGAGCGCGCCAGGGGCTGCACCGACAAAGGTGATCTCGACAAACTCAATCTAATCGCGCTCGACCGCGAGATCCGCATGGCGCTCGATCTCGCCGACGGCCATGGCGCGCTCGCGGTCAACGTGATGAAAGCGGTCTCCGATTACGCGGCCTATGTGCGGCAAAGCTGCGCAAGCGGCGCGCACGCGGTCGTGATGGGCGCCGGCCTGCCGTTCGATCTGCCGGATTTGACGCAGGACTTTCCGGATGTTGCGCTGGTGCCGATTTTATCCGACGCGCGCGGCGTCAACATCGTAATCAGGAAATGGCTGCGCAAGAAACGCCTGCCCGACGCCATCGTTATCGAGCACCCGCGTTATGCCGGCGGGCATCTGGGTGCTACGCGGCCCGACGAAATCAACGATCCGCGCTTCGATTTCGAACCGGTGCTCGCCGGCATCTTCACGCTGTTGCGCGAGATCGGCATCGAGCGCGAACGCATTCCGCTGATCGTCGCGGGCGGCATCAAGAGTCATGCGGAAGTGCGCGCGCTGCTGGCACTCGGCGCATCCGCCGTGCAGGTCGGCACGCCGTTCGCCGTCACGCTCGAGGGCGACGCGCACCCGAATTTCAAAAAAGTCCTGGCGGAATCGCAACCGGCGGACATCGTTACGTTCATGAGCGTGGCCGGACTGCCGGCGCGCGCGGTGCTCACACCGTGGCTCAAAAACTACCTGCGGCGGGAAAAGGCGCTGCAGTCGCATGCCAAGGCCGATCCCGCGCGCTGTGTGCCGGGTCTTAACTGCCTGGCGGTATGCGGCCTGCGCGACGGCATCGCGAGCATCGGCCAATTCTGCATCGACACCCGGCTTGCGTTCGCATTGAAGGGTGATGTCAAGAAGGGTTTGTTCTTTAGAGGCAGCGAGCGGCTGCCGTTCGGCAGCGAAATCCGCCCGGTCGCGGAACTGATCGATTACCTGCTGACCGGCAGGATGCCCGGCGTCACCCCGGCCACGGCAGCGCTTGGCGCGTAAGCGCAACCGCGACGATATAAAAAAACACCGCTTGCGCGGCAAGCCACGCCGCAACCCGCAGGCCGCGCGTTTTCCCGCGCTTCAGGGCGATAGTTCCCAGTCCGATGTAAATCAGCAGACCGGCGACTTTGGCCGTGAGCCAACCGTTCGCGAGCGGGTACTGCTGGCTCATGACGGCAAGCGCAACAGCGCTCGCCAGCAATATCGTGTCAACGACATGCGGCACGATTCTCGCCCAGCGGCGCTGCAAGAGCCTGGATTCGCGCAGCATCCACACGCCGCGCACGACGAACAACGCATAGCTGATTGCCACGCAACCAACGTGAACAAATTTGATTGCGATGTAATCCATTCGCCGGCTGCGCGTTTCTTCGGTTGCTTAACCCGGTTTGCCGTCGAGCCGGGCGCGCGTCAGCACCGGCCAGTATCTTATTGCATACAGACCGAATGCCGCGGCCCACAACAGCCCCGAGAGCTCGATGCTCAGCATATACGACCCGGGCGATGCGATCCCGCAGAATACGCGCACGACCGCCGCGAGCTGGACCAACACGAACATCGCAACTTCGAACCTGTCCGCAACCAGCGGACGCGCGGTATGCCCGCGCGCCGTACGGGTCATCATTCCCAGCGTCAAGCCGCCGATCGCGCCTATGGTGAGCGCATGCGTTGAATACGAAGCGGCTACCAGGCCCGCTGCGGACAGACCGCGCAAGGCAAGATGGACGACTATCCACGCGTAGGCCGCATGCAGTATCCACACCAGCGGCGTACCCAATGTGCGCCACGGCTTCCACAAATACAGGCGTACGCCATGCGCCAGCGCGCTGACTAGCGCAACCACGGCAATGACGGCCGGCGGCAATTGCAACAGGTCTGCCGCGAACAATAGCAGTACCGTGCCCAGCGCGAATTTCTCCACCAGCGCGTGACGCGTTGCGTTGGCGCCGGACACGCCGTTGTTGGTAAACATCGGAATCACGCGGCCACCCATCACCACCATGATGAACAGCACCACGTCGAGCGCGAGCTGCAGGCCCAAACGCGGCGACAACTCGAAACGTCCCTGCAACGCCAGGTGCACCGCGAGGACCAGCACGCCCATCAGCACCAGCAGCGCGACGAAAAAATAGTTGCGCACATTGCGCGCTCGAACCAACGGCATGCCGATCGCCACCGCGATTGCGACGGGAAATGCCGCGTTCACCACGGCCGCCGCCATGGCGAACGGTGTCAGCACCAATATCCTGCCGCACACCCAGAGCGCTGCCAACGCCATCAAAGGCGCGCCGCTCGGGGTCGGCTCATTCGTCCACGCGCGCACGGCCGTCAGCAGAAAACCCGCCATGACCGCCGTCGTGTAGCCGAACAGCATTTCATGGCCGTGCCATACCGGCCCCCGCAGGTAGGCGTAGGGAAGATAGCCTGAGAACTGCGCCGTCCATAACAGCACGCTGAACGCACTGAACAGGCTGGCCAACAAATAGAACGGGCGAAAACCCAAATTCCACAACGCGCATCCGCCGGCTGTTGGCGGCGCCTTGGGTTGTAGTGGCCGAATAAGCGGCAAATCGTTCATGCGAGTTCCTGCGGGCCGGCGTGTAGCACGGTGCAACGCGGCCTCAGCTGAACAGCACGGGCTGCCCCTGCCGGTCGAACGGAATGAACGCGCCGATCGAGCCCGTCTTGATCGACTCAATCATGCGTTGCAACGATTGGTCGGCCTCAAAGCGGGTCGGCGCGCGGCCGGCGCGCCCGGGCAGGCTGGCCACGAATACGACAGCCCAGTCGGGCCCGAACTGGCGCGACTCTTCCACCAGCGCGGCGAACGTGTCCAGCTCGGCGGGAATTTTGTCCACGGACATCAGCGGCGTGAGCGCGCCACCCTGACCGGCGTCAAAGCGGGCGCGCTGTTCTGGAGTACTGTCGTCCGGCAGCACGGCATGCGCAAAAACGAACAGCAGCCGCTGCGGCTCGGGCTGCTCGTGCGCGGCGCGCAGCAGATCATCAAAACTTGAAATGTTCATGGTTATTGCACCAGCGGCGTGTCGGCTGCATCGAGTTCCACGCCCTCCACCGTCGCCTCGCCTGCGAGCAGACTCAGATATTGTCTGAGTGCCGTCACGAAGTTCTGCTGGCGCAGCGCCATGGCCACCGCACCCCGCACCGACTCGAAAGGCTGCGCCACACCGGGTTCGCGTTCCAGCACCTCGACCACATGCAGTCCGAAGCGGCTGTGCACCAGGCGCGGCAGCACGCCCACCTCCAGGTGACCGAACAATTCGCGCGCGAACTCCGGCGCGCAATCGGCGCTGCTGAGCCAGCCCAGATCGCCGCCCTGTTCACCGCTGGGGCAGTTGGACCACTTGCGCGCCGCTTCGTCAAACGCCGCGGAGGCGTGCCCGTCGTGGCAACGCACATCGAGAAAAATCGGTTCCGCGCGTTTACGCAAGGCCGCCACATCGACGCCCGGCGTCACCGCAAACAAAATGTGGCGCACCCGCACGCGTTCACCAGTGCGATAGGTGCTTTGGTGGGCCGCATGATGGCGGCGGCACGCTTCTGCCGACGGTTCGGCTATGTTCAGCTTCTGTTCGAGCAGCGCATCAATGGCGTTGGCCGCCGCTTCGCTGATCACGCCGTCGGCCGAGGGCGCATCGTTTGCGTCGAGCAGTCCGGCACGTTGCGCCGCCTCGCGCAGCAGTTCGGTGCAGGCGCGCTGGCGCAACTCGTCCGCAGACAGGGCTTCATCAGGCGGGTTAAGTGCAACGCCGTTGATGCGGGCGACCCGATTAGCGGTGATGGTATCAATGGTCATAAATATCTTCCCGATGGAATCTCAGACACCGGCACGCGGCTGATTGTGGCCGGCAGGCAAATTGAGCCGGCGGCTGCGCACCACCTGATGCGGGCGGAACAGGAAGGCGATGGTGGCGAAGCCGCTCCATACATGCACCAGCCGGCTGAACGGGAACAACAGGAAGATAGTCATGCCGAGCACCACGTGAAAAAGGTAGGGCCAAGGCAGGGCTGCCAGCGCCCCGGCATCGACCGGCCGCAGCGTGACGATGCGCTGCACCCAGTCGGCCAGCACCAGCATCACGCTGCCGTCGGAGTGCTGCCATGAGTACGGAAGCGTAATGAGACCCACCACGAGTTGGACCCACAGAACGACCAGCACGGCAATGTCGGTCGGGTGGCTGGTGAGCCGGATGCGTGGGTCGAACACACGCCGGTGCAACAGCAACGACAACCCGGCAAAGCACACCAGGCCGGCCACCCCGCCCGCCACCACGGCGAGCATCTGCTTGTTGGCCGCGCTCATGAAGTAACCATATACGGCGTGCGGCGTGAACAGCCCGACGAGATGGCCGAAGAAGAGAAACAGAATGCCGACGTGAAACAGATTGCTGCCCCAACGCAGGCTGCCGGTGCGCAGCAGCTGCGACGAATCGCTCTTCCAGGTGTACTGGTTCTGGTCGAAGCGGATCAGGCTGCCCGCCAGAAACACCGTGAAGCAGACGTAGGGATAGACTTGAAAAAGAAAACCGTGCAGCGCGCTCATGACGACGCTCCTTGTGCGGAGTTGTTTTTGCGCACGATGTGCACCGGTTGCGGTTGGCCGGGTTTGGCCTGACCCTTGGACGAGCAACCATCGAACACCGGTGGCTCGGCCCAGCTTTCATCCAGCGATTGCTCGGCCGCGAGCTTTACCGCCTGGGCTTTTTCACCCGCCAGTTCCAGCAGCGCGCCGAGCACGCTGGCGTACGGACTTTCGCGCCGCTGCAGCGCGCTGAAGATGGCGTTGAAAATGTGCGCCATCTCGCCCAGAAATGCACGGGCTTCGGGCGGCGGCTGGGTGGAAACGAACTCCAGCACGGCGGGCAGGTAATCCGGCAACTCGCCCGGCGCCAGATAAAGGCCCGCTTTTTCGTAGGTCTGCGCGAGATCGATCATCGCCGGACCCCGGTTGCGCGAATCGCCGTGCACATGCTCGAACAGGTGCAGCGAGGTGCCACGGCCGCGGTCGAAGAGTTCCACGTAGTTGGCCTCGCTCTCCAGAGGATCGGCGCTCGCGAGCGACTCGATTAACGCGCCGAGTTCGGCCTGACGGTCGCCAGACAGCGCGCATTCGCCGCGCAGAATTTCACGCATCTCGGGCAGATACCCGCGCATCCGGGCATCCGGATAACTCAACAGGGCCGCCACGACACGCAGGCTGCCCGAGGCCGACACGGGTTTTGAGAGCCCCAGCATGATCAGACCTCCAGCTTGATAGGAATGGTACGTTTCTTCTCGCTGCCAAACAGGCTGGTCTCGCCGGTGCCCTCGGAGCAGCCGTTGCCGAACGAAAAACCGCACCCGCCACGCACATTAAACGTGTTCTCGGCGTACTCGCGGTGCGTGCTCGGAATCACGAAACGGTCCTCGTAGTTGGCAATCGCCATCACGTGGTACATGTCCTCCACCTCGGCCTGCGTGATGCCGACCTGCTTTAACACCTCGGTATTGATGCGCTGATCGACGTGCTTTGCGCGCTGGTAAGCCCGCATCGCCAGCATGCGCTCAAGTGCACGCACCACGGGCGCCGTGTCGCCGGCGGTGAGCAGGTTGGCCAGATACTTGACTGGAATGCGCAACTGGTTGACGTCCGGGATTTCGCCATTGGCACCCACATGCCCGGCGTTGGCGGCGGCGCTGATCGGCGACAGCGGCGGCACATACCAGACCATCGGCAGCGTGCGGTACTCCGGATGCAGCGGCAGCGCCACCTTCCATTGCACCGCCATCTTGTAGACCGGGCTATTGCGGGCGGCCTCCATCCATTTGTCGGGGATGCCATCGATGCGCGCCTGCTCGATTACCTTAGCTTCGTTCGGGTCAAGAAAAATGTCGAGCTGCGCATGGTACAAGTCGCGGTCGTGTTCGACGCTGGCGGCTTCCTGGATGCGGTCGGCGTCGTACAGCAGCACGCCCAAATAGCGGATGCGGCCGACGCAGGTCTCCGAGCAGACGGTCGGCTGACCGGCTTCGATGCGCGGATAGCAGAAGATGCACTTCTCCGCCTTGCCGCTCTTCCAGTTATAGTAAATCTTCTTGTAGGGACAGCCGCTGACGCACATGCGCCAGCCGCGGCACTTGTCCTGGTCGATCAGCACGATGCCGTCTTCCTCGCGCTTGTAGATCGAGCCCGAGGGGCAGCTCGCCACGC
>JAYVME010000487.1:0-15858 GCA_043759115.1 Betaproteobacteria bacterium
GGACGCTATCGCGGCGATCCTGATCGAAGAGCTCGCGTCCGAGCAGCGTTGGGCGAAATCGTTCGAGAAGTCGCAGGACTTGCTCGCCAGGCTTGCTGACGAAGCGCTCGCTGAAGATCAGGCAGGCCTTTCAAAGCCGTTCTGAAATCCGTGCAATCCCGCACGACTGCACGGTTTCGCGCGCTCTATGACGCGTTGCCCAAACCGATGCAGGAGAAGTCGAAAGCAAGCTATCGATTGTGGCCCAGCGATTCTCCTCATGCCTTCGTGAGATGCCAAACTTTGCGCGAAAATAAACCTCTGAATTGAGATGCCCAGTTAATAACTTTATCCGAATCGAAACGCGCCTTAACAAGTATATGGCCAAAAATTAATGTCTAGACAAATTAACGCGAACAGGCCACGCCTCTGGAAGAGCGATATTGCGGCTTCCGTCGATCAGTTTAATCAGTGGTTTATGCGCTTCGCGCCCGTGGCATTTCGAACGACACGCGTCAAGACGACCGTGAATGTCAAAGCGGCGTTGCTCGCTACCCGCGACTTGCGCAGCATCGATGCCGCCACGCTCAAGGATAATCCGGGCGCCCTGTCAACGCTCCGCATGTGTACGGCTCCGCCGCTGGCGGTTGACCGCTTGATCGGCTTAGCTAATGCGAGCAAGAATCTTGTTGGGCGGATGGAAGATGGCAAGCTCCCGACCAAGATGAATGCGGCCGAATTGAAAACGGAACTGACCAAACTCTGCCGCATCATCTCAAGGCTGCTGGACCGCGACATCTTCCCGTGGCTGGACGCGGCGAAGGACCCAACTGATCACGAACGCGACCAGCATCAACGATCGTCGCAGACCGCTTATGCAGCGCTGTGGCAAACCCGATCGTCCGCAACGCCCAGGAACAGCGGCAACTCAAACTCGTGGGCGATTGGCTCGACGCCCGAGGTTACCGGAAGCAAGGTCATCTCAGTGGGAAGCCACTGACCGAAATGGAAGCCGCGACGTACACATTCCGCATGAATCTCGCGGTCGGCAAGACGCTAAAAGTGAACATCCCTGTTGACGTGGTGATTCAGCCGAAAAAGCTTCGCAAGGATCGGCTGCCGATTCTAATCGAAGCCAAGTCGGCTGGTGACTTTACAAACACTAATAAGCGGCGCAAAGAAGAAGCGACCAAGATCCATCAACTTCAAGCTACATATGGAAAAACCGTACCGTTCGTGCTTTTTCTTTGTGGCTACTTTGGCAGCGACTATCTCGGCTACGAAGCCGCCGAGGGGATTGATTGGGTCTGGGAGCATCGGATTGACGACCTTGTGAAACTGGGACTATGAATCGTACGATCGCCCTCCAACAAAGATCGGTCGAAGCACGCCGACAGACAATTCAGGCGGACATCGATACTCGCAAGTCAGCAGCGGAGCGGAATCGCCTCGGCCAGTTCGCAACGCCAAATGCCCTCGCTGTCGATATTGCTCGCTACGTCGAATTAGTCATTGGCCAGACCAAAACCAGTATTCGTTTCGCTGACCCTTCGATCGGCTCGGGAAGTTTCTTTTCAGCGGCGCTCGCAGTCTTCGGCTCTAAGCGAATCAAAAGTGCCGTCGGGATTGAACTCGATCCCGCTTTCGCGGACGCCGCCCGCAATTTGTGGGCTAATGCCGGACTTGAGGTTGTGCGCGGCGATTTCACAAGAGTTGTCGCCAACAACTCCCGTCCACCCTCGCCCAACGTCATCTTGGCAAACCCACCCTACGTCCGCCACCATCATATGGGCCGAGAGTATAAGGAGCGACTGCAACATCTCGTATTCAAGATGGCCCGCGTTAATGTCAACGGTCTTGCGGGTCTATACGTCTACTTTCTTTTGCTCGCCACAGCGTGGATGGAGGATGACGGAATCGCCGCGTGGCTCATCCCCTCGGAGTTCATGGACGTCAACTACGGCGCGGCCCTCAAGGGCTTCCTCACGGATCGCGTAACGCTTATCCGCGCTCACCGCTTTGACCCCGACGATGTTCAGTTCGGTGACGCCCTTGTATCGTCAGTTGTACTGGTACTTCGCAAAGCGCCGCCCGCTGCTGCTCATTTCGTCGAGTTCACCTTTGGCGGTACTCTGGCCGAGCCACATGCCAGCGACCTTATTCCGCTTGAACGATTGCGCGAGTCTCGCAAGTGGACTGTGTACCCGAGTCATGCCAAGAACGACCGGCACACGCTTGGCGACGGCCACGGCCCGAGACTTGGCGATTTCTTCCGTGTACAGCGTGGCATCGCCACTGGCTGTAATAAGTTTTTTGTTCTCGATCGCGCCGACGCGAAGAGCCGCGGCCTTCCAGACAAGTACCTCCGTCCGATCCTTCCCAGCCCGCGCCACCTCAAGACAACGATCATAGGCGCCGATGCTGAAGGCTACCCACTCATAGACCGCCAACTGTGCGTAATCGATTGCGACCTGCCCGAGTCGATGGTCGAGACGACTTACCCTGCTCTTTGGGAATACCTTCAAACCGCCCAATCGCTTGGCATCATGGACGGCTATCTGATCGGTAAACGCAGTCCCTGGTACAAGCAAGAACGGCGAGAGCCGGCCCTGTTCCTCTGCACATACATGGGCCGTGGCTCTGACGACAAGCAGCCGTTCCGCTTCATCTGGAACCGATCGAAAGCAATTGGAACCAATCTCTACTTGATGCTCTACCCGCAAAACTGCCTCGCGGGGCTGCTTCGTCGACATCCTGACCGTGCCGAAGCCGTCTACGCTTTGCTCGGTCAAATCACTGGCTACGAACTCCGGGGTGAAGGTCGGGTTTACGGTGGCGGTTTGAACAAGATCGAACCGAGCGAACTGGCACGGGTTTCCGCGGCATCGTTTGTAGAGCTTTGGCCTGAGCTCAGGACCGATGTGCAGCCGCAGGGAATACTCTTCGGCTACCCTCTGTAACCTCTGTGTCCTCTGTGTCCTCTGTGTCCTCTGTGGCAAACGCTTTTGCCTTAATCGCCTTGACGTTTTGCGCAAGTGTCTGCGCAGCCGCCTACCCCGACCGTCCGATCCGTCTCGTGGTGCCGGCAGCGCCTGGCGGCGCGATCGACGTGGTGGGACGCATCATGGGCGTGAAGCTGTCCGAATTACTCGCGCAGAACATCGTCATCGACAACCGCGCCGGCGCCAACAACATCATCGGCACGGAAATCGCGGCGCGCTCGCCGCCCGACGGCTATACGCTCTTGATCACGGCGGGCGCGCACACGATCAATCCCGCCGTGTACAAGAAACTCCCGTACGACGCGCTGCGCGATTTCGCGCCGATCAGCCATATCGCGAATTCGGGCGGGCTGGTCATCGTCGTGCATCCGTCATTCGGCGCGCGCACGCTTACGCAGTTGATCGAGATGGCGCGCGCGAATCCGGGCACGATCGCATACGGCTCGGCCGGCTACGGCAACAGCACCCACCTCGCCGCCGAATTGTTTCAGATGATGGCCGGTGTCAAGTTCATCCACGTGCCGTACAAAGGCGCGGGCCCGGCGGTGACCGATCTGCTTGGCGGGCAGATTCCGCTCATGTTCGGGCCGAGCCCCGTGGTGGTGCCGATGGTGCAGGCGGGACGATTGCGTCCGCTCGCGTTCACCGGACTGAAGCGCTCGTCGCAGTTGCCCGACGTGCCCACCGTCGATGAAGCCGGCGTCAAAGGCTACGAGAACAGCGGCTGGTATGGCATGTACGGCCCGCGCGGCACGCCGAAAGACGTCGTCACCCGCGTCAACGCAGCCGTGCGCCAAATCGTGCAAATGCCGGACACGCGCGAGCGCTTCGTCGCGTTGAACCTCGAACCGGTCGGCAACTCGCCCGAAGAGTTCGCGCAATTCCTGAAGCGCGACCTCGAAAAATACGCGGCAATCGCGAAGGCGGCTGGGATCAAACCTGAATAAAAGCGCTCTATAACGCTAAGTGCAACCGCCGATGAACGCCGATCAACGCGGATAAATTCAAAATACCGTTGGCCACAAAGAGCATGGAGAAATAACATGAAACAGCAATCAACCGCATCGGTCGGGTAACTCCGTATTCCCCATCAAGAGGACAATAACAAATCCCTCTCACTTGCATTTTGTTTTATCTGCGTTTATCGGCGTTCATCGGCGGTTCCGCGCTTTTTCAAGACCGCATCAACGCTTGCGTTCCAGCCTGCCGATGATCCACCCCGTCACGCGGTCCGCGACCGGTACGGCGACAAATGCGGCGAGCGTCGCAAACGGCCACGCGACGGCATAGGCAATCATCCAGCGCCGCAGGAAGTCCGGCCGCAGTCCGAGGTTGATGAACGTGATGACGGCGGTCATCAGGAACGCCATGATGGCGGCCACGATGACTGGCCGTATGAATCGCGCTTTGTCCTGCAAGGCTATGGCTCCGGGAGGTTGATCGATACTACGTGCCCAGGGGATTATTCCGCGACCACGTCAGCGGTATTCGCGCGCGCCGCGATGCGCATCACGCCGCTTGCGCGACGTAACCCGACGGCGTGCCCAGTACCGTGGTGCGTTCCATGTGCCGCAATTGCGTTTCGTCGAAATCGCCCAGCGCGCAATGCATGGTGCAGCGGTTGTCCCAGACCACGACATCGTTCGGCTGCCACTGGTGACGGTAAACGAATTCATGCCTGGTCGCGTGCCGGCACAGGTAGTCGATCAGCGGGCGGCTTTCCTCTTCCGTCATGCCGTCGAAGCGATTCACTTTCTCGCCGATGTAGAGCGCCTTGCGCCCGGTCTCCGGATGCACGCGCACCACCGGCTGCGCGATGGGCGGGTTGATGCGTTTTTGTTCGGCGGCGCGCGTCATGCCAGTCGTGTCGTTGGCTATTTTGCGCGTGCCCGACTGATGGATGCCATGCAGACCGGCAATCAATTTCTGCATGCCGTCCGACAACGCATCGTATGCGGCGTACATGTTCGCGAACAGCGTGTCGCCGCCGACCGGCGGCGCGGTATAACAGCGCAGCAGCGAGCCCAGCGACGGCACCAGCGTGAAAGACAGGTCGGAGTGCCATTGGCGCCCGGTGTACTTGGAGTCCGAAGGCGAGCCATCCGGTTTGGGTTCGTTGGTCACCATCAAAAGTTCCGGATACTGTGGGTGACGGTCGCGCGGCAGCGAGTCATGATTGTCGAGTTCGCCGAAGCGGCGGCTGAATTCGATGTGCTGCTCGCGCGTCAGCTTCTGGTTGCGCAGCAGCAAAATGCCGTGATCGAGGAACGCGCGGTAAATTTCGCCGAACTCCTGCTCGCTCATGTTGCGCGACGCGTCGACGCCGCACACTTCGGCACCCAGGCTATAAGACAAGGGACGCAGTTTCAGCGCCATGATGCTCCTTCGGACTTTCGGCAACGGGAAGCAATTGCCGCGTTTGTGTGGATTCTACAACAGCCTCACGACCGTGCGGCGGCGGCTCAATCCAGTTTCGCGCCCGAGCGCTTGATGACGTCGGCCCATTTCGCATTTTCCCGGCGGATGAATTCGCCGAATTGCGCCGGCGTGCTGGCGACGGGTTCGGAGCCGATAGCCGCCAGTTTTTCCCTGAG
This sequence comes from Betaproteobacteria bacterium, assembly GCA_043759115.1. GTDB lineage: Bacteria > Pseudomonadota > Gammaproteobacteria > Burkholderiales > SG8-41 > PALSA-1004. The sequence continues at coordinate 5,576 of JAYVME010000487.1, forward strand.
CGACGGCGTCGCGGTCGCCTTGTTGATCTCGGCGTTGAGCTTCGCGACGATGGCTTGCGGCACGCCGGCCGGCGCGACGATCCCGGTCCACGTCGTTGCATCGTAGCCGGGCACGCCCGCCTCCGCGATCGTGGGCAAATCGGGAAACGCGGGGGAGCGCGTTGGACTGCTGACCGCCAGGCCGCGCACTCGCCCCGATTTCACGTGCGGCGTCATCGAGTTCGAACTCTCTATCATCAATTGCACCTGACCCGCGATGAGATCGATGATGGCCGCGGCACCACCCTTGTACGGCACGTGCACGAAGCGCGTGCCGGTCATAAATTTAAAGAGTTCGAAACCGACGTGCCCCGGCGTGCCGTTGCCCGACGACGCATTCGAAAGTTTGTCCGGATACTGTTTGGCGTAATCGATCACGTCGCGCACCGTTTTGAACGGGGTGGCGGGCGACGCGGCAAGCAGCATGCTGCCGGTCGTCAACTGCGCGACGGGCTGCAGATCCTTCTCCACGCTGAAAGTGAGTCCGTGCACGATGTTGGGCCCGATCGCCAACGCACCGATCGGACCATAGCCCAGCGTGTAGCCGTCGGGAACTGCGCGCGCGACCAGCTCCATGCCGATCATCAGCGCGCCACCCGGCCGGTTATCGACCACGATCTGCTGCTTCAGCTGCTGCACGAGTTCGGCGGCGACCAGCCGCGCGACAGTGTCGGACGCGCTGCCCGGCGCCTGCGGCACGATCAGCCGGATCGGGCGTTCCGGAAAATCCGCCGCGCACGCACCGCCTGTCAGCAGCGCAGCGCCGGCGAATGCGGCGAGTGTTCGCTCAGTCGCCGCCATCACGAATCCGGTCTTGCGCCCGACAGCTTGACGATCTTCGCGTATTTCTCTATTTCATGCGCAAAGAACACCGCGAACTCCGCCGGCGAGCTGCCGACCGGCTCGGCGCCCTCGTTCTTCATGAATGCCTGGGACTCCGCATGCTGCAGGCCTTTTACGACCTCGGCATGGATGCGGTTGACGATGGCCGCGGGCGTGCCAGCGGGCGCGAACAGCGCAAACCAGTTGTCGATATCGAAGCCCGGATAGATCGCGTCAAGCGTCGGCACGTCGGGCAATGCGGAAGAGTGGCGTTTGGTCGTCACGGCCAGCGCGCGCAGGCGGCCGGAGCGCAAATGCGGCTGCACGCTGATGACGGCGGGAAACCCGAGCTCGACTTCGCCTGAGAGCAGCGCCGTAAGCATCGCGCCCGCCCCCTTGTACGGGATGTGCGTAAGTGAAATTCCCGCCACCTGGTTGAACGTCACCATCGCGAGATGGCTGGTCGTGCCGGTGCCGTTCGAACCGAAATTGAGCCCGCCGCGCGTTTTCTTTGCCAGTTCGACGAACTCCTTCACGTTGCGCGCCGGCACAGAGGGATGCACCGTGACGACCAGCGGCGCGGATGCGACCTGCGTGATCGGGATCAGATCGCGGCGCGCGTCGTAGGGAAGTTTTGCATACAGCGTCACGTTGACCGCAAGCGACGCGGTGGTCATCAGCAGCGTATAGCCGTCGGGCGCGCTTTTCGCCACCATGTCGGCGCCGAGATTGCCGCCCGCGCCGGGGCGGTTATCGACCGCCGCGGTCTGCCCGAATACCTCGTAAAAGCGCTTGCTCAAGAGGCGCGCGAGCAGATCGGTGCCGCCGCCGGGGCTGAACGGCAGCACGATGCGGATCGTGCGCGTTGGATAATCCTGCGCGCAGGCGGTCGTCGCCGCGAGCAGGACGGCCATGAGAAGCGGGGCCGCCGCCATTCTTGAGGCATTGCACGAACTATTCATAATTCATTCCTTGAGAGGATGCCGGGATTTTTCGCGATTCACTACGCATCCAGCGCACGGAGCGCGCCAGGCGGCATGCGTGGATTGCGGGATCGACAATCCGCGCTAGCTTCCGCCCGCGCCGCGCCGCCGTCAAGCGGCAAATTTGCAACGCGCGGTCTTTACATTCCGCGCGGCGCCCCGTATGTTCTCGGCTGGTTTCGCCGCGCTCATTTTTTCACGCGCGCGATGGCGCGATAATACATATTGCATATTGGAAATTCGCATGGCAACCAACAACAAGACTGAAATGCTGGCCGGACTGCCGGTGCGGCCCGACGAAGATCCGTTCGTCGTCGCGATCGGCGGGTTCTACCGCCGCTGGTTCAATCTCGTCGACGACCTGCAGCCGATGCTGGACACGGTGACCACCTTGAAGGGCACCGAGGACGAGGACTGGGTGCCGGCGTGGAGTGCGGTGGCCGCGCGCTACGAAAAAGAGGCGGAGGCAGCGTTGCAGCGCGGCGACAAGCAAGCGGCGCGCAATGCGTTTGTGCAGGCGAAAAGTTATTACAGCCTCGCGCGCTTTCCAGCGCCGTACCGCGGCGGCTCGGCGATCTGCCCGCCAACCATGAGCAAGATCAAGGAAGAATCGTATAACAAGTACCTCGAATGTTTCTGCCGCGCAAGCGAATTGCTCGACACGCCGCCCGAAATTATCCGCATCCGGCGCGACGGCCGGGAAGCGGTCGGCTATCTGCGCCTGCCGCCCGGTGCTTCGGCCGCCAAACGCGTGCCGGCGGTGCTCGTGATGTGCGGCGGCGATATGTACAAGGAGGACCGCGAAAAATACGCCGAAGGCGCGATGGCCGAAGGCATGGCGGCGCTCGTCGTCGACGCGCCGGGCACGGGCCAGACCACGTTCGATCACGCGCCGGAAGCGGTCGTCGCCTGGCAGGCTGCGCTCGATACGCTTGCGGCGCGACCCGAAATCGACGGCAATCGTCTCGGCGCATTTGGCGTGAGCCGCGGCGGTCTGTGGGTGATGCGGCTGGCCGCGCACGATGCGCGCATCAAGGGACTCATCTCGTGCGCGCCGGGCGGCGTCGGCTATTGGGGCACGGCGGAGGAGCGCGCGGAATGGCGCAAAGCCGCGGCGGAACGCGCGAAGACCAACTGGTTCGGTCCGCGCGGCACCAAGCCCGCGGCGCGCCCGATCACCGAGGACGAACAGCGCAAGGAATTTCTGCGCTGGTCATTGAAGGACAACGGACTCCTGGACAAGCTCACGATGCCGATGTATCTGGTGAACGGCAAAATCGATCACCTGACGCCGATCGGCAATCTGTATCTCGCGCTCGAAAGCGGGCCGCCCACCGGCCGCGTTGCGCGCGTGTATCCCGACGACGGCCACATCGCCGCCAAGAATGAACGCGAATGGGGCCCGGCGGCGTGGCAGTGGCTGCGCGAACAGCTGACGAAATAAACGGCAAAATATTTCGAGGTTCCAAAAAAAGCGGGCAAACGGAAAACCGTTCACCCGCTTTTCGTTCCTGCACCCGGCGCTTGAGCGACCGGGCCGCGTGCTAAACCAACTTGACGTTCTTCAACGGCAGGCTGCGCACCGGTTTGCCGGTCGCCGCATGAATGGCGTTGAGCACGGACGGCGTTACCACGCAGATCGTCGGCTCGCCGACACCGCCCCAGAAGTCGTAGGTCGGCACGATAACCGTTTCGACCTTGGGCATTTCAGCGATCCGCATGATCGGGTAGTCGTGAAAGTTGGATTCCACGATGCGGCCTTTCTCGACCGTCAACTCGCCGTATAACGCGGCGGTGAGACCGTACGCGACCGAGCCTTCGACTTGCGCGGCGATCTGGTCGGGATTGACCGCATGGCCGCAATTCAGCGCGAGCACCAGCCGGTGCACCTTCAACTTGCCTTCTGCGCTGACCGAGACTTCCGCGACCGCCGCCGAGTAGCTGCCATAGCCCATGAACTGCGCGATGCCGCGATGCACGCCGGGCGGCAGCGGCTTGCCCCAATCGCCTTTTTCCGCCGCGGCATTCAATACCGCGAGGTGTTTTGGATGCTTGCTCATGAGAGCGCGGCGGAATTCGAGCGAATCCTTGCCGGCCGCGCGCGCCACTTCCTCAATGAAACACTCCATGTAGACGCCGTTCTGGTTTGTGTTGACACCGCGCCACGGACCCACCGGCACATGCGAGTTGCGCATCGCGTACTCAATCAGCAGATTGGGGAACGTGTAGCCCAGTTGCGCGTCGCCCGGTTTGTCGGTGTAACCCTGCAGTTGCCGCTCGTCTTTGCCGTCCTTGATCGACGCCGGATTGACCTGCGCATTGATTGACTGGCCGGACACACGTACGTGCAACCCGACGATATTGCCGCTCGCATCGAGACCGGCCGCGAGCTTGCACTGCGAAATCGGCCGGTAGAAATCATGCTGCATGTCCTCCTCGCGGCTCCACACCAGCTTGACCGGCACGCCGGGAAACTGCTTGGCGATGGCAGTCCCCTGGCGCACGTAATCCTGGTTGCCGCCGCGCCGGCCGAAGCCGCCGCCGAGGATGTGCCGGTAGACTTCGCATTGGGCGAGAGGCAGTCCCGACTCCTCCGACAGCGCGGCGAGCGAAGCCTCCGCGTTCTGCGTCGGCACCCACACCTCGGCCCGGTCCGGCGAAATTTTCACCGTGCAGTTCATCGGCTCCATCGTCGCGTGGGCGAGGAAAGGTGTGCTGTAGACGGCTTCGACTTTTTTCGGCGCAGCCGCGATGGCTTTCAGCGCATCGCCTTCATTGCGAAACGCATACGCGCTGGGAGCGTTGAGGCCCTCCTTCAACTGCTCCGTGATGGTTGCGCTGGAACGGCTTGCATTGGGCTCCTCGTTCCAGACTATCGGCAATGCGTCGAGCGCAACCTTGGCTCTCCACCACGTATCGGCAACCACCGCGACTGCCGCATCGTTGACCTTGACCGCGCGGCGCACGCCGGGCATTCCCGCGATTTTCGCTTCGTCGAAACTCACGAGCTTGCCGCCGAACACCGGTGACTGCTTGATCGCCGCATGCAGCATGCCGGGCAGTTTGAGATCGATCGCGTAAATCAGGCTGCCGTTGAGTTTTTCCGCGGTGTCGAGCCGTTTCATCGACTTACCGGCGATTTTCCAGTCCTGCGGACTCTTCAACTTGATGCTCTTGGCATCCGGTTCGGTCAGCCTGGCCGCAGCCGCGGCGACCTTGCCATAAGTGGCTTTGCGCTTCGAGGCCGCGTGAGTGATGACGCCTTTTTCAACGCTCAGCTCGCCGACCGGCACCTTCCATAGCTCGGCCGCCGCCTGCAAGAGCATCATGCGCGCGGTGGCGCCGCCGCGGCGGACGTAGTCCTCTGACGTGCGGATGCCGCGACTGCCGCCGGTCCCCATTTCGCGCCACACGCGTTTGCGCGCGAGATTCTGACCGGGCGTGATCGAGTCGGTGGTGACGTTCTTCCAATCGCATTCGAGTTCTTCGGCCACGAGTTGCGCGAGGCCGGTCAATGTGCCCTGGCCCATTTCCGAGCGCGCGATGCGGACAACGACGGTGTCGTCCGGTTTGATCAATACCCACGCATTGACCTCGGCGATGCCGTCGACCGTCTTCGCGTCCGCCACGCCGGCGCCAAACGGCAGATGAAATCCGAGCATCAGCCCGCCGCCCGCGGCGGCGGAACCGATGATGAATTTGCGGCGCGAAAGATTCGTGGTTTTGCTTTTAATGGTTTTTTTCATGGTCATCCTCCCGGTCTAGGCTTTGGCTTTGCGGTTGGCGGAGCCGGCGGACGCCAGTTTCCGCGCCGCCATGTGCACGCCTGCCCGGACTCGCTGATAGGTGCCGCAGCGACAGATGTTGGTCATTGCTTCATCGATGTCCTTGTCGCTGGGGTTCGGAATCTTCTTGAGCAACGCCGCCGCCGCCATGATCTGCCCCGACTGGCAATAGCCGCATTGCGGCACATCGAGTTCGGCCCACGCCTGCTGCACGGGATGCGAACTCTTGATCGAAAGGCCTTCGATGGTGACGATCTTGTCGCCGGGCTTCAGGCTGCTGACGGGAATCGAGCACGAGCGTTTCACCTCGCCGTTGATGTGCACCGAGCAGGCGCCGCACTGCGCGACTCCGCACCCGTATTTGGTGCCGGTGAGGCCGACCTGTTCGCGGATCGCCCACAAAAGCGGAGTATCGGCTTCCACGCGCACGTCACGAACCTTGCCATTGATGTTGAGCTTTGCCATATTCATCCTCCCGCGACTTGCCTTGAAGGCAAATTTATTTGACTACGAAGTTATCCGGTGATCGGGGCCGGCCGCATGCAGCAACTCAACAACACGCGATCCTCCCCAGCCGATTTCCAGCTTAGCGCATTTGGCTGCAATGCGCTATTTCGATGGTATTACAGGCAGCAGCACCGACGCCTGGCGCTTGGGACCGAAGTGCAGCGTCACCTTGCCCCCGAATATCGCCGGCGGTCGGTCGGCCGGGTCGTCGTGCTCGAACGGCCCGCAGCCGCGCATCGGGTTTTTCATGTTCGACAGCGTCGCTGCCTCTCCCGCATACACGTAGTCCTTGCCGCGCACCGTCAGCGCGACGCGATAGCCCCTGGGCACGACGATGCACGTCGGCCAGATTTCAACGTCGAGTTCATACACTACGCCGGGTTGCAACGGTTGATCTTCGTCGTGCGTGTGGTACGGACGGTACGGCAGCGAGAGCTTCGGGTCGAGCTTGCGGTGCGACGCGCGCAGCCAGCCCTGGGCAACCGGCGTGTGTGGATCAAGCGCGCCCTGGAATACGACCTCCCTGCCCTGCGGATCGTATACGCTCAGCACCGCGAAAATATCCGCATTCGCCGTGGCCGATGAAATGAAGAGCTTCAACGCGGACGGCCCGGTGATCTCGGTGTCTTGCTCCATTGGCGGGGTCGAGAACGTCACGCCGTCGCCCATCGCGTCGTAGGTGATCGATTCATCGGTCGCCACCGGCGTGGGCGACAGGCTCTTCGCTTTCGGATCGAGATAGAAGTGTGTCCAGCGCGTGCGCGCGAGCGGCCATTCGTTCTCCGCGCGTTCGACAAATTTCTCGCCGGGGTGGCGCACCTGCAGCACCACTTTCGGCTGCTTGTCCCAGCCGTTCGCCTCGCCCTTCAGGAAGAAATCGAAAAAGCGCTTCTGCAGCCTGATGCCGTCGTCGGTGTAGAACGGCGCCCAGTGCGAGCCGCCGTGCACCTCCAGCCATTTTTGTTTCGACGCCGCGCGGGTGTAGCCTTCGAAGTTGCCGCGCGGATGCAGGCCCTGCCCGCCCCAGTTCGCGGCGGACAAGAGCGGCACCGTGACTTTCGCGAGATCGCCGCTGCGCTCCTTGTAATACTCATCGTCGAGCGGACGCGCCAGAAACGCACCCCACATATTTTCGCGGTTCTTCGCCAGATCTTCTTCGCTCAACGTCTCCGGGCCGCACACGAGCTCGCCGGTGATGCGGCTTTTAGCACCCCGTTCGCCCACCCCGTGCTGCACCGTTTTCACCTGCATGTCCTGCCAGTTCTTGCGGAAGACGCAGATGATGCCGCCGTGACGCGCCGAATCACGGTAATTGTCGACCCAGCCCTCCCACACGCAGATCGCCGCGAGATGCGGCGGCTGGGTCGCCGCGGCGCGCCACTGACTGCTCGCGTAATAAGAAATCCCGTTAAGGCCGACTTTGCCGCTGCACCACGACTGCGCGCCGGTCCACTCGATGCAATCGTGAAAATCCTTGTTCTCACGCGCGCCGTTGTGGCACAGATAACCGGGCGAGCGGCCGGCGCCGCGCGAATCGACGCGCACGCACACGTAACCGTCGGGCACCCATTTCTCGGGATCGACAACTTCCCAACTTTGGTACTTGTTGCTGGAGCCCGCGACCGCGTCGGGATTTTCCCGGCACATGATGTCCCACGCCGTCTTGTAGCCTTCCTGGAACGCGAGACCCTTGCCGTACGGCCCGTAGCTCACGAGCGCCGGGTACTTGCCCGGCGCCACCGGACGGAATACGTCGGCGCGCAACACAATGCCGTCGTCCATCGTGATCGGCACGTCCCAGTCGATGCGCATGCCGTCGCGGATTTCACTTTTGTATTCGCTCATTGCATTATTCCTTATTCTTACGAAGAGAGACTTGAGAACTGCATGACACGGCCCACGAGTGCACCTGCGCCCCGTCGTGCCCCGGTTATTCGGCCTTGATGCCTTTTTCCCGAATGACACGCGCCCAGATTTCCGACTCGGCACGCATGTCGTTCGCGAATTGCTCGGGCGTGCCGGCAATCACCTCCGAGCCGCCTTTCAACACGCGCTCACGCACCTCCGGCAGGTTCATGATACGCACGACTTCGGCGTTGAGCTTCGCCGCCAGCGCGCCGGACATGCCGGGCGGACCGAGCATACCCAGCCAGATGTACGCTTCGACCGGCAATCCGAGCTCCATGAGCGTCGGTACGTCGGGCACCGCGGGTGAACGCTGTGCGCCGGTGACCGCAAGTCCGCGCAACTTGCCGGCAATCACCAACGGATGCGAGTTGCCCACGCTGTCGCACATCATCTGCGCTTCACCGGCGACGAGCGCGGTCTGTGCCGGCGCGGCCCCTTTATACGGGATGTGAACGATCTGGGTGCCGGCCGCGAGATTAAAGAGCTCGCACGCAAGGTGTCCCCCGCTGCCCGTGCCGACGCTCGAATAATTGAGTTGCGCCGGTCGCGCTTTCGCCAGTGCGATCAACTCGCCGATCGAGCGCGCCGGCACGCCCGCGTTGACGAGGATATACATCGGATAGCGGATCGCCATCGACAGCGGCGTAAAATCCCGCACGGGATCGAAAGAACGCGGCTCGCGCAAAAGCGGACCCATGACATGCGCGCTGTTCGACGTGAAGAGCAGCGCGTAGCCGTCGGCGGCTGACTGGCGTACCAAGTCGCTCCCCAGCAGTCCCGTGCCGCCAGGCCGGTTGTCAACGATCACCGATTGTCCCCACGCTTCCTGCAACTTCTGGCCGATGACGCGCGCATAGAGGTCAGTCGGGCCACCCGCCGGGAACGGCACGATGATGCGTATCAGCTTGGCCGGATAGTGCTGCGCAACAGCCGCACCGCCGGGCGCGACCAACGCTCCGGTCAGCAGGCATTCAAGCACTAACTTCCATTTAGGCATGGTGTCCCCCTCGCGCGGCAATCGGCCGGCGGTTAGTGTATCAGGCGCTTTTCAGCACCGCCGGATTGACCACGTTCTTCGTATCGCATTCGCCGCGCTGCACGTAACCGACGATATGGGTCGCCGCGATCGCGCCCATGCGCGCCATCGCATCGGTGGTCATCGCGGCAACGTGCGGTGTGCAAATCACGTTGTCGAGATAAATCAGCGGATTTTTCGGATCGGTCGGCTCCTGCGCGAAAGTTTCGAGACCGGCGCCCGCGAGCCGGCCGCTCGTCAACGCATCCGCCAGCGCCGCCTCATCGATCAACTGGCCGCGCGCGGTATTGATCAAGAGCGCGGTCGGCTTCAGCAGGCGCAGTTGCTTATCACCCAGCATGCCGCGCGTCTTGTCGTTAAGCGGGCAATGCAGGCTCAGGATGTCGACGCGACCCAGCAGACGCTCGAAGTTTTCTTCCACTTCCATGCCTTCGGGATCTGCGATGCGCGACCGCGAGTGGAGCACGACGTTCGCACCCAGCGCGCGCGCGAGCCGCGCGGTGCGCTTGCCGATCGCACCAAAGCCCACGATGCCGACCGTGCGCCCGCGAAATTCGCGGCCCTGATAATTGGCCTTGTCCCATTTGCCTGCGTGCAGGCCGCGATTTAATTGCGGCAGGTCGCGCGCGAGCGCCAGCATGAACATGATCGCCTGCTCGGCGACCGGATCGGCGTTCGCGTCCCCAGCCGTCACCACCGCGATGCCGCGCGCGGTCGCCGCGGCGATATCGACGCTGTCGACGCCGGCACCGTGCTTGGCAATGATTTTGAGATCCTTTGCCGCCTCCAGCACGCGCGGCGTGAACGGCGGCGAACCGCGCAGGAGGACCCCATTGATGTTCGCGGCGGAAAACTGCGCGAGCAGAGCGTCTTCGGTGACCGTACCGGCCATGTAGATAACTTCGGCGCCGGCGTCGCGCAGGATCTGCTTGGCGGAATCGGATAACGAAGTCGATGTAACCAGTACGACGGGTTGGGTCATGGGCGATGTTCGAAGGATGAAGGATGAAGGATGAAAAACGCTAAACCGTATCAATCGACTTTGGCGCCGGAGAGTTTAATCACTTTCGCATATTTTTCCGACTCCGCGCGGATGAACGCCGCGAATTCCGCCGGACTGCCGCCGACCGCGTCGTAGCCCTGGATTTCGAATTGCGCTTTCAGGTCCGGCGCGCGCACGACCTTCACCAGATCGCGGTGCAA
>JAYVME010000488.1:0-7401 GCA_043759115.1 Betaproteobacteria bacterium
CGAGAAGCACCCGCTCCACTTCGATGCGCTGTTCTGCAATCTGGTCGGCGCCGGCGAACAGGCCGGCATTCTCGACAGCCTCCTCGACCGCCTGGCGACTTACAAGGAAAAAGTGCAGGCGATCAAGGGCAAGATCAAGGCGGCGCTGTTTTATCCGGTGGCGATCATCGTAGTGGCGTTTGTCATCACGGCGGTGATCATGATCTTCGTGATCCCCGCGTTTAAGCAGGTGTTTTCGAGTTTCGGCGCCGATTTGCCGGGCCCGACGCTGGTGGTCATGGCGATCTCGGAATTCTTTGTCAAGTACTGGTACTTGATCTTTACCGTTGTCATCGGCAGCGTGTGGGGATTCATGTATGCGTGGGCGCGCTCCAAGTCGGTGATGATTTTCATGGACAAGCTGGCGTTGCGGGCGCCGGTTTTCGGCGACATGGTGCGCAAAGCAACGATTGCGCGCTGGACGCGCACGCTGGCCACCATGTTCGCCGCCGGCGTGCCGCTGGTCGAAGCGCTTGATTCCGTTGCCGGCGCGGCCGGCAATCACGTTTACTATGTTGCCACCAAGAAGATCCAGGCCGAGGTTTCCACCGGTTCGAGCCTGACCGTATCCATGCAAAACGTAGAATTGTTTCCCAACATGGTTTTACAGATGGTCGCCATCGGGGAGGAAGCCGGCTCGCTTGACGGCATGCTCTCGAAGGTCGCGGACTTTTTCGAAGCCGAAGTCGACGATGCCGTCGATGCGCTGTCGAGTTTGATGGAACCGCTGATCATGGTGGTACTCGGCACGCTGATCGGCGGCATGGTGATCGCGATGTATCTGCCGATTTTCAAACTCGGTCAAGCGGTCTGAAAATCCGTGAGGGGTCAGGAGTGAGGCGTAACCCCCAACCACCCAGATTCACCGCCTCACGCCTCACGCCTCACGCCTCACGCCGGGCATTCTGATGTCACTCCTCCAATCTTTCCAGGCGTTTCCCGCGTTGTTCGTAACCGCCGTGGTCGTGCTGTCGCTGGCGATCGGCAGCTTTCTCAACGTCGTCATCCATCGCCTGCCGAAAATGCTCGAGCGCCAATGGCGCGACGAACTGGCCGAACTCAACGCGCAGGAAGTTGCCGCCGCGCCACGTTACAACCTCGTGCTGCCGCGCTCCCAATGCCCGGCCTGCGGCCACCAAATCACCGCGCTCGAGAACATTCCGCTCGCAAGCTACCTCGTGCTTGGCGGCAAATGCGCGGCATGCAAAACCGCAATTTCGCCGCGCTATCCCGTGGTGGAGGCGGTGACCGGCGCCCTGTCAGGCTACATCGCATGGCGCTTTGGATTCAGCTGGCACACGCTGGCCGCGCTCGTCTTCGTGTGGGCGATGATCGCGCTTGCCTTCATCGACCTGGATACTTTTTACCTGCCAGACGACATCACGCTACCGCTCGTCTGGGCCGGCCTGCTCGTTAATATGGGCGGCGAATTTGTCGATCTCCAGTCGGCGGTAATCGGCGCAATTGCCGGCTATCTCGCGCTGTGGTCGGTGTTCTGGAGCTACAAGCTCGCCACCGGCAAGGACGGCATGGGTTACGGCGACTTCAAGTTGCTCGCCGCAATCGGCGCGTGGCTCGGCTGGAAAATGCTGCCGGTCGTAATCCTGCTGTCGTCGTTCGTCGGCGCGATCGTGGGGATTTCACTGATCGTCTTCGCGCGCCACGGGCGCAACGTACCGATCCCGTTCGGGCCTTACCTCGTGCTGGGCGGCCTGATAGCGCTGTTCTGGGGTGATTCACTCCTCCAGTATTACCTGCAGACACTGTAGAGTTCCCAAGCCAATGCCGCTCGTAATCGCGCTTACCGGCGGCATCGGCAGCGGCAAAAGCAGCGTCGCAACGATCCTCGCGGAGTTGGGCGCCGCCGTCATCGACACCGACGAAATTGCGCACCGGCTGACCGCCGCCGGGCAACCGGGCGCGCGCGCGATCAGCGACCACTTCGGCGCCGAATATCTCGATGCGGACGGCGCGCTTGACCGTAACCGCATGCGCGAACTCGTGTTTTCGGATCCGCTGGCCAGGAAAAAACTTGAAACCTTGTTGCATCCGATGATTCGGAGCGAGGTTGATGCTGAAGTAATCGCGACGGCAAAGCGCGGTGAGGCGCCGTATGTCGTGATCGTGGTGCCGCTATTGATCGAAACCGGCGCTTATCGCAAGCTCGCCCGGCGCGTGCTGGTGGTCGATTGCGACGAACAGCAGCAGGTGGCCCGGGCGTCCCGCCGCAGCCACCTCGCGTCCGCTGCGGTGCGGGCGATCATGGCGAATCAGGTCAGCCGCGCCGAGCGGCTGCGTCATGCCGATGACATCGTGCGCAATGACGGCGATCTCGCGGTGCTGCGTTCGACGGTGGAGGCGCTGCACCTGAAATACCTCGATCTGGCGGCAAAACCCGCCGGGCCGTCGTGAAATCGACCAAAGCACCGTAAAAAAGTGAAATAAGCTCTTTATTTTTTTCATATTTTGTAGAACAATTGGCTCTCATAACGATTACGCCTCCTAACGCGCCGTGATCAGCTACGAATACCCACTGAGTGAGCGGATCCGTACTTTGTTGCGGCTCGAGGATCTGTACGAGCGGGCGTTGTATTTCATCGCCAAGGCCGATCCGCAGGAACACCACGTCGCACTCCTGTGCATGTTCGAGATCCTAGAAGTAGCGGGCCGCGCCGATCTCAAATCCGATCTGTTGCAGGAACTCGAGCGGCAGAAACAATCTCTGGAATCATTGCGCGACAATCCTGACATATCGCAGGAAGCGCTCGACAACATCCTGTGGGAAATCGACCGCACGTCTTCCCGTCTCTTTCAGATGTCGGGCAAGGTCGGCCAGGAAATGCGCGAAAACGAATGGCTGATGAGCATCAAGCAGCGCACGAACATTCCCGGTGGCGTGTGCGAGTTCGACGTGCCGTCGTATCACTATTGGATGCATTTGAGCGCCGAGCAGCACCGCCACGACTTGGAAGGCTGGCTCGCGCCATTTTTGCCGATCCGCGACGGCATAGCCATCGTGCTGCGACTCCTGCGCGAGAGCGGCAAATGTTCCACCCAGACCGCGGTCCAGGGCGTCTACCAGCAGGTGATGGCGGGGCGCATCGCGCAAATGCTGCGCATACGGTTAAAGCTCGACTATCACTGCGTGCCTGAAATGAGCGCGAACAAGTACGCGCTCAATATCCGCTTCACCACCCAGGAAGCCGGGCAGCGCCCCAAAGTTTTCGAAGCGGACGTCGATTTCGAGTTGACGTTCTGTAACCTCTAAGCTGATTCATCGCGGCAAATGGCGCGCGTCGTTAACTGCCCTCAATGCGGCAAACCGGTCGTGTGGGACCCCGCAAACCGCTTTCGTCCGTTCTGCTCGGAACGCTGCCGCGTGATTGACCTGGGTGCGTGGGCGACCGAAAGCTACCGCGTTCCGGTACGGGAAAGCTCGGACGATGTCGAGTCGGAATCAGGGCCGGGCGAGGCGCAACAGTAGCTTAGCGGTATTGCGCGCCGGACCACGCGCCACGCAACATCCCGACTCCTTGCGCGCCATGGCGCCACGCGCAATCGAGATCCTCGGTACGCATCCCGCCTAACGCATAAACCGGCAGTGGAAAATCGCGGATTAAGCGGGCAAACGGCGGCCAGCCCAAGGTCTTCGCGCGCAAATGGCTGGGCGTCGCAACGACCGGGCCGAGTACGACGAAATCCATCCCGAGCTCGCGCGCACGTTCCAGTTCGGTCGCATCATGGCACGACGCGCCGCACCAGTCGCATGCGGGGCGGCACGCCGCCGCCATCAAGCGCGCCGCGGTGAGGTGCACACCATCGGCGCCGCTGCGCGCCGCGATTTCAGGCGGTCCATTGATGAGTACGCGCGCGCCATGGGGATGCGCGATGGCGGCCACCTCCGCTGCAAACGCACCGAGCTCGGGATCGGCGAGCTGATGCTCGCGTACCTGGATAAGCCGCAGACCATCGCGTAGCGATTGCTCAAGGCGTGCCAGGAACGCTTCGCGACCGGCCTCGCCGGCGCAGGTAATGCCGTACACGCCCGGCAACTCGAGCGCGCGCAATAGGGGCCCGTTGGCCGGCAACAATGGCGCGACGGTGATGTTGCGAATGGACTGCCACGTGAATTGCTGTTGTTCCCTGCCGTGCAACTCGCCCGACCAGGCGAGCACGCGAAAAAAACGCAGGCGCACGGCCGCATGCGCGTAGTCGAAGTCGCGCGTGAGCCACGGATAGGCCAGCGTCACCTCGATGCCGAGCTCCTCATGGAGCTCGCGCTTCAACGCCGTTGCGGCATCCTCGCCGGGCTCGATTTTGCCGCCGGGGAATTCCCAATAGCCGGCGTAGACCTTGCCCGCCGGACGTTGCGCGAGGAGAAATTCCCCGCGCGGGTTGAATATCACCGCGGCAACAACTTCGATGCGTGTTCGATCAGGCGCCGCCGGTATTGCGTCCCGCATTGATGAGCGCTACTTGCCGCGCGCAATTCGCGCGCGGCCCGCCCAGTCGCGCGCGAACTGCCAAGCCACGCGGCCGCTGCGCGAGCCGCGCTGCAGCGCCCATTGCAGCGCCGCCTGGCGTACCGCCTCCGCGCCCGCGCCGGCGACCTTGAAATGCGCCAGCCATTGCGCGACTATTTCGAGATATTCGTCCTGATCGAACGGATAGAACGACACCCACACGCCGAAACGCTCGGACAGCGAGATCTTTTCTTCAACCGTTTCTCCCGGATGAATCTCATCATCCACGCGCTTGGCTTCGAGGTTCTCCGACATGAATTCCGGCATCAGGTGGCGCCGGTTCGACGTCGCATAAATCAGGCAGTTTTCGGAGGCGGCGGCGACCGAACCGTCGAGCACGACCTTCAACGCCTTGTAGCCCGGCTCGTCCGCCTCGAACGATAAATCATCGCAGTAAAGTATAAAACGCTCGGGCCGCTCCGCGATCAAATCGACAATCTCGGGCAGATCGATCAGGTCCTGCTTTTCCACTTCGATCACGCGCAGGCCGCGCGGCGCGTATTTATTCAGCAATGCCTTGTTCAACGACGATTTGCCGGTGCCGCGCGCACCCGTCAAGAGGACATTGTTGGCGGGATAGCCGTCGACAAACTGGCGCGTATTCTGCTCGACGATCTTCTTCTGGCCGTCGATGCCGCACAAATCGGAGAGACTGATGCGGTGAACGTGCCCCACCGCTTCGATCGCGCCGCGACCGTTGCGCTTGCGCCAGCGGAACGCGATCGACTTCCAAGCGGTCGGCACGGGTGCCGCCGGCAGCAGTTTCTCCACGCGCGCCAGCAACTTGTCGGCACGCTGGGTCAGTTTGTCGAATTCACTCATGATCGGTAATCCGCATTGATGCTGACGTAATCGTGCGACAAGTCGCACGTCCACAGTGTTGCCGATGCCGCGCCGCGGTTGAGCACGATGCGCACTTTGATTTCACTCTGCTTCATCACGCGCTGCCCGTCCGCCTCCTGGTAGGCGGAATTGCGCCCGCCATGCCGCGCAACCAGCACGTCATCGAGGTAGAGGTCGATTTTTTCGACATCAAGATCGGCAACCCCGGCATAACCGATCGCCGCCAGGATGCGCCCCAGATTGGGGTCGGACGCAAAAAATGCGGTCTTGACGAGCGGCGAATGCGCCACCGCAAAGCCGATCTTGCGGCACTCGTCCTCGCTGCGTCCGCTCTCGACGCGCACGGTTATAAACTTGGTCGCACCCTCGCCATCGCGCACGATAGACTGCGCGAGCCGCGCGGCCACTTGCGTCACCGCATCGCGCAACACGGCGAATTCGGCACTACTCGCGTCGGTGAGTTCGGCCATTGCCGCTTTGCCGCTCGCGATCAGCATGAACGAGTCGTTGGTCGAAGTGTCGCCATCGACGGTAATGCAGTTGAACGAGTGTTTCGCGGCGTGCGCGACGGCGGCCTTGGCGAGCGGCAGGCTCACGCGCGCGTCGGTGGCGATAAAGCCGAGCATGGTTGCCATATTGGGATGGATCATGCCCGCGCCCTTGGCCACGCCCGTGATCGTAACGGTAACGTTGTCGATCCGGACCTGCTGCGACACCGCTTTGGGCAGCGTGTCGGTCGTCATGATCGCCTGCGCCGCATCGAACCAGTTGTCTTCGCGCAGGTTGTCGATGCAAGCCGGCAAGCCGGCGACGATGCGGTCGACCGGCAGCGGTTCCATGATAACGCCGGTCGAAAACGGCAGGACCTGTCCTGCGGCACATCCCAGCAATTGCGCCAGACCGGCGCACGTCTGGCGCGCGTGGGCGAGGCCCTCTTTGCCGGTGCCGGCGTTCGCATTGCCGGTATTGACCACCAGCGCGCGGATCGACGCCGTCGGGTCAAGCATCGACAAGTGCTGGCGCGTGACCACCACCGGTGCGGCGCAAAACCGATTCTGCGTGAAGACGCCGGCGACCCGGGCACCGTCATCGAGTTTGATGACCAGCAGATCCTTGCGGCCCGGCTTGCGGATATTTGCTTGCGCCACGCCAAGCGCCACACCCGCGACGGGCAGCAACGATTGGGGATCAGGAGCGGAGAGATTGACTGGCATGAAGAGATTATAGTGCGTGAGGCGTGAGGCGTGAGGAGTAAGGAGTAAGGCGTGAGGGGTAAACAGCAGCAACCCCGCGGCCTTTCGGCTGGTTGTTTTCGCCTCGCGCCTCTCGTTTGGTTTTCCTTGGCGGCCTTGGCGTAACCCTCAAGGGGGTATTAAAAGGAACCTTGGCGGTTCAGCCCTAGGTAAGTTTCCCGTGACAATGCTTGTATTTCTTCCCCGACCCACACGGACAGGGATCATTGCGTCCGACCTTCTGCCCCTGGCGCACGAAAGTCTGCGCATCGGACGCCTTGGTATCGGCATTCGCGTCCTCAAGCGCCTGCTCGTAATCGGCGTGATGATATTGCACGTTCTTCGGCGCCCCGGGCTCCTCGACCTTTTGCAGCTCCGCCTCGCTGCGAACCTGCACTGTCAGCAGAATCTTGGTGACCTCGGTATTGATCATGTCAAGCATCAGCGAGAACAACTCGAACGCTTCTTTCTTGTACTCCTGAGTCGGCGTTTTCTGGGCGTAACTCCGCAGGTGTATGCCCTGCCGCAAATGATCGAGCGCCGCGAGGTGCTCGCGCCAGTGCGAATCCACGCTTTGCAGCATGATCGCGCGCTCAAACTGGCGCATCGCCGGTGGCTCGACGTTGGCGGTCTTGTCCTGGTATTTGCGATTGGCGAATTCGATGACGCGGGCGCGGAGCTGTTCCTCGTCAAGATCGGTCTCGTCGGCCAGCCACTGCTTGATCGGCAAATCGAGCTGCAGTTCGGCGGCGAGTGTTTTCTCG
>JAYVME010000489.1:0-7390 GCA_043759115.1 Betaproteobacteria bacterium
TGGAGATTTTCCCGATCGGGGTATTGATCGTCATTTGGCCGCTCAAAAGGTCTATTTATTACCGATCGGTAATATTGTGCGCATAGGAGCAGCTTGTCAATTATAATATTCCTGATCGGGAATATAGGTATTCTTAGATGAATGCTGTTGCTAAAATATTCCCGATCGGGAATTTATGAGGAATTCCCTTATCCATTTCATGAATTGGCAGTCAAGTACTGATAACAGAGAGAGGAATCTGAGGGAATCGGGCCAGAAATCGCGCCGCCCAGGGCGCGCCGCTCGCGAGGCCAAGGCCGTTTTCACTGGGGAAACGGGCAAAAAAATCCCAACCGATAAGAGTTGGGATTATAAATATTGGTGGTGATGGGTGGAATTGAACCACCGACCTTGGCGTTATGAGTGCCACGCTCTAACCGACTGAGCTACATCACCAAAAACCCGAATTTTCGTTGCCCGTGGCGGGCCAGTCAATCGCGGCGCGCGCCCGGTCGACGTAGTGAAGGCGCCGGAGTCTAGATTTCGACCCCTGATTTGTCAAGAATTGCCGGCGGCCGGTCGCCACCGTGAAATCCCGTTCATCACCGGGCACTGACCGCCGGGCGGCGTATTTTGCGGTCTTAAGCCGGCACCATTACACTGCGCCTTCCACAGTGTAACGATTAATGAACATGGACTTCGACGTAATTGTAGTGGGCGCCGGGCTGGTTGGTGCCAGCTTTGCACTGGCGCTTAAATCCGTCGGACTCCGGCTGGCGGTCGTGGATACGCATGGGCCGCGGCCAGCAATGGACCCCGCTGGTTGGGACAGCCGGGTTTATGCGATCAGCCCGGGCAGTGCGGCTTTTCTGGACGAGTGCGGCGCATGGCATGCGCTCGACACCGCGCGCCTGTGCCGGGTCGAGGATATGCGTATTTTCGGCGATGATGTGTTGTCTGAACTGGAATTCAGTTCTTACGCCGCGGGTCTGCGCGAATTGGCATTCATCGTCGAGAACCGCGAACTGCAGCGTGTGTTGTGGCAAGCGCTCGACCGCGCACCGCAGGTCGAAATTGTCGCCCCCGCGCTCTGCCGCGATTTGATATTCGATACCGATGCGGCGCGACTTGAACTCGCCGACGGGCGGACGTTGCGCGCGCGCCTTGTCGTCGGCGCCGACGGGGCAGATTCGTGGGTGCGCCAGCAGGCGGCGGTTGAAGTGGAATCCCGCCCCTACCGGCAGACGGCGGTGGTCGCCAATTTTGCGATCAGCGAGCCGCATCGCGGCGTCGCGACGCAATGGTTTCGGCGCGACGGCGTGCTCGCATTGCTGCCGCTGCCGGGCGAGCGTGTCTCCATGGTGTGGTCAACGGCTGTCGAGCATGCGGCGGAATTGCTGGCGCTCGCGCCTGCCGCACTGGCGGCGCAGGTCGCGGCCGCCGCGCATGGAACGTGCGGCGAATTGCAGGTGATCACGCCGGCGGCGGCGTTTGCGTTGCGCGTGCAGCGCGTGCGGCGCCTGGTGATGCCGCGCCTTGCCCTCATCGGGGACGCCGCGCATAATGTGCACCCGCTGGCCGGGCAGGGTGTGAATCTCGGTTTTCGCGACGCCCGCGGGTTGGCGAAAGTGCTCACACAACGTGGCGCCCAGGCCGACTGCGGCGACTACGCTCTGCTACGCCGTTACGAGCGCGCGCGCCGCGAGGATATTGCGAGCATGCGGCTGGCCACCGATAGTTTGCAGCGTTTGTTCAACAACGACAGCACGGGCTTGGGGAAACTGCGCAATCTGGGCTTGCGGCTCGTCAACCGCCAGCCTCAATTGAAGAACCTTTTAGTGCGGCACGCGGTCGGATAGTGAGCCGAATCGAATCAACCCTCGTTAAGGATCATCATGCAAAAAGCCATTTCCATAGTTGTCTTTCTGACGCTGGCGTGCGCGAGCGCATTTGCCGGCGCCAGTGAGGCGACCATCAAGGCGGCGCTTCTGAAAAAATATCCGGACGTTCCCGTCGAGAGCGTGACCAAGACGCCGGTGCCCGGAATTTACGAAGTGTTCTCCAACGGGCAGCTGATTTATACCGACGAGCAGGCCGCCTATCTCTTCGTCAATGCCAATCTGATCGACACCGAGAAAAAATCCAATCTCACCGAGGAGCGCATGAGCAAGCTTACGGCGTTCAAGTTCGATCAATTGCCGCTCAATCTCGCGTTCAAAAAGGTCAAGGGCAAGGGCACCCGCAAGCTCGCCTATTTCGGCGACCCGAATTGCGGTTATTGCAAAAAAATCGAGCAGGACCTGGCCAAGATCAATGATGTGACGATCTACGTGTTCCTGTACCCGGTGCTGGGGCCCGACTCGGTCGAAAAAGCGAAATCGGTCTGGTGTTCGAAAGACCGCGTCAAGGCGTGGGATGACCAGATGTTGAATGGCAAAGCGCCGACCGCGCCCACCACCTGCGATACGACGGCGGTCGACAAAACCCTGGCGTTCGGCAAGCAGAAGAACATTACCGGCACGCCGACGCTATTCTTTAGCGATGGCCAGCGTGTGCCCGGCGCAATTCCGCTCGAGATGATCGAGCAGCGTCTGGCCGCCGCCAAATAGGGGCTGTCGCCGCGGGTTGCGTGGCAAGTGGCGCAAGGGTGACCCGGATGGACGCCGTAAGTACGTTTGCCCCCGTCGTATCGTTTGATGCCGTTTCGACGCGGTCGTGGTCGCGGCTCGCCAAGGCGTGCGCGCTGTCGCTTGTCCTGCATGTGACATTGCTCGCGGGCGTTCCGGTTAACCCGACCGGCGGGTTGCCCGGCGTGGTATCCGTGATTACCGCACGGCTCGAACCTGCCGCGCCCGCGGAAAGCGAACCCGTGGCGGAGAACGTGGCGCTGGTTCCAGCAGATCCGGTGCCGCCGCCCGTCGCCGCCAGCCCGCCAAAATCAACGGCAGCCAAAACTGAAGCCAAATCTGAACCGCCGCGCGCGACAGCGCCGCCATCGTCGCCCAGCACCGGCATCGACGTGCCGCTGATCCGCGACCCGACGTACTATCCGGCGAAACAGCTCGATGTTTACCCGCAACCGCTAACGGCGATCCGGCTCGACTATCCCGACTCCGCGGCCAAAGCGCGTGTCGACGGGCGCTTGAAGGTGCTGTTGCTGATCGACGAGTTCGGCGTGGTCAATGACGTATCGGTGGTCGAAGCCCAACCCGAAGGCTATTTCGAAGAGGCGGCGCTGGCGACGTTTCGCAGCGCGCGGTTTTCGCCGGCGCAAAAACAGGGCCATGCGGTCAAAAGCCGCGTATTACTGCAGGTCAAATACCTCTATGGCGAGAGCACCGGCGCTACGCGCTGACGCTAAATCAATTTCCGTTCGTCAGCGGATAACCATTGGGCAGCAGCACCCACATTTTTCCGCTTTGGCGCATGCGGCCGGCGAGTGCGGTGGCCTCCTCGCCGAACCCCCAGAAGAAATCCGCGCGTACAGCACCCCGTATTGCGCCGCCGGTATCCTGCGCCACCATCAGCCGGTTGAGCGGCTCGCGCGAGTTGGGCATGGTGGTAGCGAGAAATACCGGCGCGCCGAGCGGTATGTAGCGCGCATCTACCGCGATGCTGCGCCGGGCGGTGAGCGGCACGCCGAGGGCGCCCAACGGTCCCGGCAGGCCGGCGGGCATTTCGCGAAAGAACACATAACTTGCGTTGTAGTTGAGCAGCGCCTGCAATTTGGCGGGGTTTTGCTTTGCCCACGCCTTGATGCCCTGCATCGAGGCTTTTTCCAGCGGCAGGTCGCCACGGTCGACGAGTAACCGGCCAATCGAGCGATAGGGAAAGCCGTTTTGCTCGGCGTAACCGAGCGCGATCGTGCCATTGTTATCGAGCTTCACGCGGCCCGAACCCTGGATCTGCATGAAGAAGAGTTCAACCGAATCCTCGACCCACACGATTTCCTTGCCGGCGACAAGCGCCGCGCCGGCTTCGATCTGCTCGCGGTTGAAGTACGGCACCACGCGCCTGCCGTCGATGCGGCCGCGCAGCCGCATGTTCTTTAGTTCGGGATAGACCTCGGCAAGATCGATCACCAGCAGGTCGTCGGGGACGCCATACACCGGCACGTGATGGCGTGCGCTGCGCGTGCGGCTGCCCTGCAACAGCGGTTCGTAGTAGCCGGTGACGAGCCCGCTGTCGCTGCCGTCGGGATTGATCGCCTGATACGGCGTGAAACTGGTTTCAAAAAAACGCACCAGCGTTTCGCGCGACGGGTCCCCGAGCGCCGCCGCGACCGCGCAGACGGATTGCCATGCCGGTTGGTTCTTCAGCGTGCCGCAACTGGTAAGAAACGCGCTCCAGGCGAGTTGTGGATTGTCGTCGCGCCAGCCGGTAATCGCATCCCAGCTTGCCGCGCGCAGGGGGCTGGCGGTCGTCGTTGGCTTTGGCGCCGGCGTCTCGACACCCGGCGCGGGCGCCGCTGCGGGAGGGGCGGGCGCGGGTGCCGGCGCCGCAACGGTCGCGGCGGGCGGCTTCGCGGGCAGCAGCGTTTCGCACGCGGCGAGCAGGGTCAGCGCAATAAGGGCGCTGTAGCGGAGTATCATGGACGGCAGACGATGCACAATTCGCCGCAGTATATAACACCAAAAGTCAGACGGAAAAACGCGCATGTTATGGTTTGTGCTTGAAGCGGGCGTTGCGCTCGCGATTTTGCTCTTCATCGTCTGGTGGACGTGGCCGCGCAAGCCGCGGCCGCCTGCTGATCGCGATTCCGACCGGAGTTAAGCTGCCTTCGCGCGGTCTTGGTGGATTTGATATAGCCGGCGCACGTTGTCAAGTGCGTGCTTCAGCCGTCAGTGCAGCACGCGCGGGATGGACAGCGTAAATTCCGGGATGACGGCATCAAACTGCAGGCCGTCGTCGGCCACCATTTGATACGTACCACGCATCGTGCCGACCGGTGTGGCCAGCGCGGTGCCGCTCGTGTATTCAAAACTCTCATCCGGCTTCAGCCGCGGTTGTGCGCCGACGACGCCGAGTCCGCGCACCTCCTGCCGCTGGTTGTTGGCGTCGGTGATGATCCAGTGCCGGCTGATCAGTTGCGCCGTGACGCTGCCGGTATTCCTGAGCGTGATGGTGTAGGCAAACACATAGCGGCCGCTGCCCGCATCCGACTGCTCGGGAATGTAGGTGGTGTGCGTGGTAACGGTGATTTCGTATTTTTTTTCGGTCGGCATGCGCTTCGTGTGGCTCGCGTTAAATGGGGCGCTCATTGCACACTATTTTGACGGGAGTCGCAACTCGTCAGGCGACACTCGTCAGACGGCGCCGCATCCGCACTATCAGAAAATTGCCAATAACGGGTAGAATCCGCGCATGTACCGCATCGCCCCCAGCCTGTTGTCGGCCGATTTCGCGCGTCTCGGCGAGGAAGTGAAAAATGTAATCGTGGCCGGCGCCGACCTCATCCATTTCGATGTGATGGACAACCATTACGTGCCGAATCTGACCATCGGTCCGCTGGTGTGCGAAGCGATCCGGCCGCATACGACGGCACCGATCGATGTGCACCTGATGGTGAAGCCGGTCGACCGCATCATTCCCGACTTTGCCAAGGCCGGCGCCAACATCATTTCGTTTCATCCTGAGGCGTCCGAGCACGTCGACCGCACCATAGGTCTTATCAAGGAGCACGGCTGCAAAGCGGGCCTGGTGTTCAATCCGGCGACGCCGCTCGATTACCTGGATCATGTGCTCGACAAGATCGACCTCGTGCTGATCATGTCGGTGAACCCCGGCTTCGGCGGGCAGAAATTCATCAGCGGGGCGCTCGCCAAGTTACGCGCGGTGCGCGCGCGCATTGCGGCCTCCGGCCGGGACATCTGGCTTGAAGTCGACGGCGGCGTCAGGACCGACAACATCGCCGAAATTGCGCGCGCCGGCGCCGACACTTTCGTCGCCGGCTCGGCCATCTTTGGCGCCAAGGATTATCAGGCAACCATCCGGCAAATGCGCGGCGAACTCGCGAAGGTTTAGCCGTATTTCAAAATCGGAAACACAACGGGTAACCGCCGATGCAATGGGTGATTGGGTGATTAAGTAACTGAGTGATTGAGTAACCCAATAACTGAATCACCTAATCACTTAATCACCGGTTGTTGTCTGCGTTCATCGGCGGTTCCATCCGCTTTTTCAATTGCCTGCCGCTTAGCTGCAATCCATGCCCCGAAATAATTTCCCGTTGCCGGTCAAAGCCGTGATGATCGATCTCGACGGCACCCTGCTGGACACCGTCGCCGACCTCGCCGTCGCGGTCAACCTGATGCTGGAGAAACTCGGCCGCGCGCCGCTAGCCGAGGACGAGGTGCGCAATTTTGTCGGCAAGGGCATACCCAATCTGGTCCAGCGCGCGCTGGTCGGTGCAATGGACGGGGACCCCGACGCGGCGTTGTTCGAGCGCGCGCTGCCGCTGTATCTGGATTGCTACGCGAGTGTCAACGGCCAGCACACGATCCTGTATCCCGGCGTGCGCGAGGGGCTGGATGCGCTGCGGGCGGCCGGCTTTCCGCTTGTCTGCGTCACCAACAAGTCCGCGCGCTTCACGCTGCCGCTGTTAAAGCAGATGCAACTTGCCGATTATTTCGCGCTCGTGGTCGCCGGCGATACGCTGCCGAAAAAAAAGCCCGACCCGTTGC
The DNA here is from genome assembly GCA_043759115.1 of Betaproteobacteria bacterium. Classification (GTDB taxonomy): domain Bacteria; phylum Pseudomonadota; class Gammaproteobacteria; order Burkholderiales; family SG8-41; genus PALSA-1004. The sequence continues at coordinate 6,663 of JAYVME010000489.1, forward strand.
CGCTGACGCACGCGTGCGGGCAACTCGGCATCGCACCAAGCGAAATGCTGATGATCGGCGACTCGCTGAATGACACCATTGCCGCGCGCGCCGCGGGTTGTCCGGTGTTCTGCGTGCCCTATGGCTACAACGAAGGGCGCGATGTGCGTGAACTGGATGTTGATGCTATAGTAGAAACGTTATTCGAGGCCGCTAAACTTATCACCAAGTCCCAGTCATGATCCACGCGAAAACAGAAAGAACGATCGTTTGCTTTGCCGGACGGCTTCGTCCGTGGCGCAGCGGTTCGGCACGCTGGCGCGCGTAAATTACGCGTTGCCGCCGGTTCTTTCGTTTTTGCGTTTTTTTCCATGGAGTGGAATCATGACCGAAGCACAATTCAACCAGCTTGCGGCCGAGGGTTATAACCGCATTCCGCTGGTGCTCGAAACTTTCGCGGACCTCGATACCCCGCTGTCGGTTTACCTGAAGCTCGCCAATCAGCCGTACACCTACCTGCTTGAATCGGTGGTCGGCGGCGAGCGCTTCGGCCGTTATTCTTTCATCGGGCTCGCGGCCGACACGCGGCTCGAAGTGCGCGGTAACGAATGCAGCGAGTTCGAGCGCGGAAAATTGAAGAGCCAAACGCATGCCGACGACCCGCTTGCATTCGTCCAGCAGTACCAGGCACGTTTCAAAGCGGCGCCACAAACCGGACTGCCGCGTTTTTGCGGCGGGCTGGTTGGGTA
>JAYVME010000490.1:0-3143 GCA_043759115.1 Betaproteobacteria bacterium
GAACGACAAGCAGGCGGCCGAGTTCGAGGAGACCAAGGAATGCAACTTCGCGGTGGCGCCCGCCGGCATCGGCCGCTTCCGCGTCAACACCTTCATGCAAATGCAGCGCGTCGGCATGGTGATGCGCACGATCACCACCACCATTCCCAAGTTCGACGACCTCAAACTCCCGCAGGTCCTGAAGGACGTGATCATGAGCAAGCGCGGTCTCGTACTCTTCGTCGGCGGTACGGGATCGGGCAAATCGACGTCGCTCGCGGCCATGATCGGTTACCGCAACGAGAACAGTTACGGTCATATCATCACGATCGAGGACCCCGTCGAATACGTGCACGATCACAAGAACTGCCTGATCACGCAGCGCGAAGTCGGCGTCGATACGCTGTCGTGGGAGCACGCGCTGCATAACACGCTGCGGCAGGCGCCGGACGTGATCCTGATCGGCGAAATCCGCGCGCGCGAGACCATGGAACACGCGGTCGCGTTCGCCGAGACCGGCCACCTGGCCATGGGCACGCTGCACGCCAACAGCACCAACCAGGCGCTTGACCGCATCATCAACTTTTTCCCGGAGGAGCGCAGGGCGCAGTTGCTGATGGATCTTTCGCTGAACATCCGCGCGATCATCTCGCAGCGGCTGGTTCCCACCAAGGAAGGCAAAGGCCGGCGCGCCGCCATCGAAGTCCTGCTCAATTCGCCGCTGATCCAGGATCAGATATTCAAGGGTGAAGTGCACGAGATCAAGGGCACGATGTCGAAGTCGCGCGAAATGGGCATGCAGACTTTCGACCAGTCGCTGTTCGACCTCTACGAAGAGGGCGCGATCAGCTATGAGGACGCGCTGCGCAATGCCGATTCGGTGAACGAACTGCGCCTGAAGATCAAGCTCGAGGGCAAGGAGTCCAAAGACAAGGATGTGATGTCGGGCATCGAGCACCTGAATATTGTTTAACTCCGGACGCGAAGCGCCGGGTTAAATTCGCCGGTTCGAACAGACGGCTACGCCGCTGTTCAACCGGCGTTGTTTATTTGAGCCTGTCCCATGACACTTCCCTTTGAGTTCCACACGATCGCCATCACCGCGCTGGTGGTCGGTGTCGCCTATATCATCTTCGGCATTTCGGCTTTCGGCGCGGCGTTGTTTACGGTGCCGGCGTTGTCGTACTTGTATCCGCTCGATTTCGTGCTGCCGCTGTGCGTGCTGCTCGACGTGGCGGCCTCGATCGCGATCGGTACCCGCTTCTCGCGCGAATCTGACAAGCAAGAATTGTTGTGGATGGCGCCCGCGTGCCTGATCGGGGCGGTGCTCGGTGTGACCCTGCTGGTGAGCCTGCCGCGTCAGGCAACGCTCGTCTCGCTCGGCGCCTTTTTGTTGGCGTATGGCATCTATATGCTGCGCCAGGGCGCGACCGCGCATCCCATTAGCCGCCGCTGGGCGCCGGTCGCCGGTTTTGCCGGCGGCGCCATGGGCACGCTGTTCGGCATCGGCGCGCCGCCGTATGCCATTTATTTGTCGCGGCGGCTGGCCGGCAAGGAGGCTCTGCGCGCCACCATTTCGAACATGGTGATGCTGTCGACCGGTATCCGCGCGCTGGTGTTCACGGTGGGCGGGCTGATGCTCGCCGATCACCTGATCATGTTCGCCATTCTGCTGCCGTTTGCACTGCTCGGATTGTGGTTCGGCAACCGCATTCACAGCCGCATTTCCCGCGAGCAGGTGGCGCGCGTGATCAGCGTCGTGCTCATGTTGATCGGCGCATCGCTGGTCGTGCGCTCGCTCGCAGCTTAGCGCCGGCGGGTGAATTCGCGCAGATTCGGATTGAGCCGGTCGATGTCGGCCTCGACTTGCGCGCGGCTTCGTTCGTAGACGATCTCGCGGCCCATCACACTGCCGGCGTAGGCGAGGCTGTTTCGCGTCGGCGTCAGCTGGCACTTCACGCTGTGCACCCCTTCGCCGAGCACGACCTCAATGCAGTTGGCGCGTTTGCTGAAGACCACGACGTCCATGGCCTGATCATTTTCCGTTATACGAACCTTTATTTTCTCGATGTTCATCCGGGCATCAGCTCCATTGGGAGGACTATAACGCATGCGCAGGGGATTGCAATCTAACGTGTGCTTCACCAGCGGCCGCAGGCCGTCAGGTGCAAGCGATGGTTATGCTGCAGACTCAAGATGATCTTCCCATCCGGGGAACACCAAAACAGCAGGATGACACTTCAACGCGCGCGCGATTACTTTGGCACGCTCAACCCCGAGGCGAACACGGTCGTTCTCGATGGCCGATAGAGTGGCTTGCGCGATACGAGTACGCTCGGCAAGTTGATTCTGACTAAGGCCTTGCAGCTCGCGGATGATGCGAACGGATTCCCCAACCGTTACCTTGATACGTTTCTTCGCGGGACGAAATTGACTCATTACGGCCTCCGATAATCATGAGCGGTAGTTGATACCACCTGAAACAATTGCTGTTCCGGCGTGGTGCGGTAAATGATGCGGTACTGCACGCCGAGCCGGGAAGATCGATACCCGTTCCAATCGCCCGACAGCGCTTCGTCGTGAAACCCTTTGATCATGCGCAGGCCGGGCGGCCCGGAAAGAGAGGCGATATCCTTCCACTTTTCGTATCGTTTCAGGATTTCCCGGGGAACCGCCGAGAGTTGTTTGTCGATACGGCGGTGTTCTTCGATTCGCCACATGTCATATTGTGCCTATACTATAAATGGCATGTCAAGGCATACTCAAAGTCTACTGTTTCCTGCGGCATAACGTCCCGCATCATCCGCGCGCACCGCACTTTCGCGCGTCGGCATGGATGCCGTGGTTATACCGCGATTTTGATACCAAGCCATGAACAAACGCCTCGTTCAACCAAGCCAAGCTGTTCGGTCGTGAGCATCCCGAGTTGGTTCATCAGGCGCACCGTCGGAACTGTAACAATGCCTTGTGCATCGAATGCGCCGGGACGTAGAAATCTCGCAGGGACAATGATCTCAAATCGGGACTGCCGGACTGCGGTCGTGTGAGGAACTAGCGTGACTAGAGATCGATCCGACTCCTCAGGAGGGACGCTAAGTACTACGCACGGACGGACCTTTGCGGCCAGTCCGAGGTCAACCAAATAAACGGCGCCGCGAAGCGGC
>JAYVME010000491.1:0-3139 GCA_043759115.1 Betaproteobacteria bacterium
CCATAGGGGCGGACATTGCAATAGACGCCCGCCGCGGTGCGCAGCGGCGCGTTGGCGGATTTGCCGGCCACGACCACCTTTTTGCCGTTTTCGTTGACCATGAAGTCGCCGGCGGTCGACCATTTGAGCGACGTGTAATCGAGTTTGCCGAACCAGTCGAGCGAGACGAGTTTCGTATCGTGCCGGAACTGCGCCATCATGGGCACGCCGAGGAACGGCAGGCCCAGCACGTCGAGCGCCATCAGCGTGCCGTTCAACGCGAACATATCGGTAAATGCGTGCGCGACCGGTTTCACGTTGCCGTGCGGGTTGCCGCCTTCCCAGATGATCGCGTCGGCAATGCCGCGCGGCTGGATCCTGGAGCGTTTGTATATGCTGTCCAGCAGCTTGAACAGATCGCCGCTTTGTTCTTCCTGTGCGATTTTCAGCAGGTCGAGTTTGTCAGACATGATGGTCAGTCTCCGTTCGAATGGGGTCGTTAAATTGTCGTTAAAGTGATCGGCCTGTATCGGCGATCTGTCGGGGCGTACCGAAAGGTTCTTCGAGCGGGTTCGCAATGTTGGCAGCCCGCTGCGGTTCCCATGTTGGTCCGTGCGGCGATTATCTCATTTATTCGGTTCCGTATAAATGACCCGAAAAAAAAGCCCAGCCGGCGTGAGCCGAATGGGCTTTTATTTTATGGATTCTGGGATAAACTGTTTTTGTCAGGCCGCTTGTATGTTTGACGCCTGTTTGCCTTTGGGCCCTTGTGTTACTTCAAACGTGACTTTCTGGCCTTCTTTGAGGGTTTTGAATCCGCCCATCTGGATTGCCGAGAAATGCGCGAACAAATCTTCACTGCCGTCATCCGGCGTAATGAAGCCATAACCCTTCGCATCGTTGAACCATTTCACAGTGCCTGTTGCCATATTGCTGTTCCTTATTTTCAAAAAATTACCGGAAAAATCTTCCGGAGACTGTTTGAGATTCAAGGACGCATACGGCAAAACCGACCAGACCGGTACTGCGATCGAGCTTGAAGCCAAACACCTTCCGGCTTTCTAGGCTATTTGCCTGGCGAAGTCAAGTTTTTGTTAAATCAGGGTGGAAATTGCCTCATTTTACTACTTGAAAAATCTGGCATTATGGTCAAAATAACAACTGGTAGCGGGCGCATGGACGGTGGTGCTTAGCATGGCGATACGGCATCGCGAAGAATCGGTTCTGGAGACGAGAAAGGCCAAGGTAAAGTCGCCTCCGATGTTCAAGGTTTTGCTGTTGAATGACGATTACACCCCGATGGATTTCGTCGTCATGGTGCTGCAAAAATTTTTCTTCCTCAGCCGTGAAAAGGCGACTCAAATTATGCTCAAGGTTCATCGTGATGGCGCCGGTGTTTGCGGCGTATATCCGCGTGACGTGGCGGCGACCAAGGTCGAGCAGGTGGCCGCGTACGCCCGCCAGCACCAGCATCCGCTGTGCTGCGTGATGGAGGAAAACTGATGATCGCCCAGGAACTCGAAGTCAGCCTGCATATGGCCTTCATGGAGGCGCGGCAGAAGCGGCACGAATTCATCACCGTCGAACATCTGCTGCTGGCGCTGCTCGACAACCCGTCGGCGTCCGAAGTGCTCAAGGCATGCGCGACCGAAGTCGATGATTTGCGCAAGCTGCTCTCGGAATTCGTTACCGAACACACGCCGATCCTGACCACGGAAGACAGTGACACGCAACCGACGCTCGGTTTTCAACGCGTGATTCAGCGCGCGATTTTGCACGTGCAGTCCTCCGGCAAGAAGGAGGTGACCGGCGCCAACGTGCTGGTGGCGATTTTCGGCGAGAAGGATTCGCATGCGGTGTATTTTCTGCATCAGAAGGGCGTGACCCGTCTGGATGTCGTCAACTTCATTTCGCACGGCATCAGTAAAGTACCGCAGGCGGCGCCCGGCAAGAGCGATGGCGATGCCGAGTCCGAGCAGGAGCAGTCGCCGGGCGGCGCGCTGGAGAATTACACGCTCAATCTGAATTCGCTCGCGGTGGCGGGCAAAATCGACCCGTTGATCGGCCGCGAGCGTGAGCTCGAGCGGGTGGTACAGACGTTGTGCCGCCGGCGCAAGAACAACCCGTTGCTGGTGGGTGAGGCGGGTGTGGGCAAGACGGCGATCGCGGAGGGGCTGGCGCGGCGCATTGTCGAGGGCGACGTGCCCGAGATACTCGCCAAAAGCACCGTCTACTCGCTCGATATGGGCGCGCTGCTGGCGGGCACCAAATACCGCGGGGACTTCGAGCAGCGCCTGAAGGCGGTGCTCAAGCAGCTCTTCGAAAACGTGCACGCCATTCTTTTTATCGACGAGATACACACGTTGATCGGCGCCGGCGCCGCGTCGGGCGGCACGCTAGACGCATCCAACCTGCTCAAGCCGGCATTGTCGACCGGGCAGCTGAAATGCATCGGTGCGACGACCTATCAGGAATATCGCGGCATTTTCGAGAAAGACCATGCATTGTCGCGGCGTTTCCAGAAAGTCGACGTGGTGGAGCCCAGCATCGCGGAGACGGTGTCCATATTGCGCGGACTGAAGACGCGTTTCGAGGAGCACCACGGGATCAAATATGCGTCTTCGGCGTTGACATCGGCGGCGGAACTCGCCGCGCGTTACATCAACGACCGCCATTTGCCGGACAAGGCGATCGACGTGATAGACGAGGCGGGCGCCGCGCAACGCATACTGCCGAAATCGAAACAAAAAAAGGTGATCACCAAGCACGAGATTGAAGAGATCGTCGCCAAGATCGCGCGCGTGCCCGCGCAAAGCGTGAATTCCGACGACCGTTCGCAGTTAAAGAACCTCGGCCGCAACCTCAAGGCCGTGGTGTTCGGCCAGGACAAGGCGATCGACGCCTTGTCGGCGGCGATCAAGATGTCGCGCAGCGGTCTGGGCAATCCGCAGAAGCCGACCGGCTCGTTCCTGTTTTCGGGCCCGACCGGCGTGGGCAAGACCGAGGTTGCGCGCCAGCTGGCCTATATCATGGGCGTGGAACTGATTCGCTTCGACATGTCCGAATACATGGAGCGGCACGCGGTGTCGCGGCTGATCGGCGCGCCGCCGGGCTACGTCGGGTTCGACCAGGGCGGGCTCTTGACCGAAGCGGTCACCAA
>JAYVME010000492.1:0-3118 GCA_043759115.1 Betaproteobacteria bacterium
CCAGTAGTCCGAGAGCAGCGGGAACGGCAGGCCGCCCAGTTGCTCGATCCACACCTTCAGGCTCGGCACGGTGTCGGCGCTGATCTGCAGGATCTCGACGTTGAGTGCTTTGAATTGTGCGTAGTTCTCACGGAACCCGCTGACTTGATTCTTTCACCCGCCGGTGAAGGCAAACGGCAGGAACGACACCACGGTGCGACGGCCGCGATAACCGCCGAGCGTGAGTTTGTCGCCTGAATGGGATGCTAAAGTAAAATCCGGCGCTTGCATACCTGCCTGTAGTGCAGCCATCTGAGATCTCCTTGAACGAATGTTGACAACGCAGCGTGCATGGCAAGAATACCCCACTTCCGGTTGGGCCGGATACGGCGGCAAAATAAGCGCCGGGACGAAACACGGCCGCGACAAACCCTGCACACGGGCGTTTGCTTTTGCGGCGCTTGCACGTCACAGTAACGCTCCCGCGGCCGGTCGGCTCAATGCCGCGGTCGGCGAACTGAATAACATTGCGGAGAGTGTCCGATGAAATGCCTGCCCCATGTCGTAGCCGCGGCCGTACTGGCGATGCACTGCGCGGTCGGATACAGCGCCCCCGCGCAGCAAGCGAAGTATCCGGTCAAACCCATACGGATTATCGTTCCTTATGCACCCGGCGGCGGCGCCGATATCGTGGCGCGAATCGTCGCGCAGAAAATGGCCGAGATCTTTCAGCAGTCGGTGGTGGTGGACAACCGCGCCGGCGCGGGCGGCCGGACGCGAGCAGTGAACAGGGGTCCCGCTTGCGGGATGTGAACGTCCGCGAGTCGGAAGACGCGCCGTCGACTCGCGTCCGCGGCGCAGTCTCCGGGGTCGCATCCCCTAAAGGGGTCCCCTGCTCCGCCCTTCGACGGCGTATCGGATCGGAAATGGCCGTGCGCGCGGCCCCCGACGGCTACACGCTCGCCTTCGTGTCGGGCGCCTATACGACCGGCGTTGCTCTCATCAAGCCGCCGTACGATCCGGTGAATGACGTCACGCCGATTGTGCTGGCCGGCGAAGCCAGTTCGCTGGCGGTGGTGCACCCCGCCGTGCCGATCAGGAGCGTCAGGGAACTCATCGATTACGCTCGCGCGAATCCCGGCCAGCTCAATTACGGCAGCGGCGGCACCGGCGGCTTCTCGCATCTCGTCACCGCGCTGTTTGAACTCATGGCCGGCGCGCGCATGACCCACATCCCGTACAAGGGCACCGGCCCCGCGCTGACGGACCTGCTCGGCGGCCAGCTGCAGGTCATTTTCGGCAGCACGCCGTCAACCGCCCCGCATGTGAAATCGGGCAAGCTGCGCGCGATCGGCGTTACTTCCAAGACCCGTTCCAGCGCCCTGCCCGAGGTGCCGCCCATCGCGGACACCGTGCCCGGCTATTACGCCCCGCTGTTGTACGGCATCTGGGGGCCGCGCGGATTGCCGCAAGAAGTCGTGACGCGGTGGAACACGGAGGTCGCTAAATTATTGCAGACCGCGGACATGCAAGAGCGGCTGACGAGCGCCGGCATCGAAGCCGCGGGCGGCCCGCCCGCGCAGTTTCGCGAGGCGCTCAAAACCGACATCGAGCGCTGGCAAAAAGTCATCCGCGAGGCGCGGATCAACGCCGCGGAGTAAATTGAACGCCTGCGCCGTTGAGGATTGAGGAGTAAGGACGAGGGGTGAAGCCGTGAAGTCGAGAGTTGCGTTTGAGTTCAGTCGGCATGCCTTCCATCGCACAGTTGAACGCAACATCAGCGAACAGGATATTCGCGAAGCCGGTGCGCAGGCCGAAGTCATCGAGAATTATCCGGATGACAAATATTCGCCGAGTGCTCTTTTGTTGGGTTTCACGGTGGCTGGACGCCCGCTACATTTTCAGGTAGCGTTTGACGATTCGGAAATGTCGAAAATTGTCACGATCTATCAACCTGACCCAAACGAGTGGATTGAATTCCGAAAACGAGGCGGCCATGTTTAAATGTCATGTGTGTGGCGGTACATCTGAAAGGTCCGAGTTTGTGAACGAGGTTTTCACGCTCGAGGGTGAACGACGCGCGCTGGTGGAGCACATCCCCGCGCAGATCTGCGCGCGATGCGGCGAGGTAACATTTTCGCGCGAGACGACCGAGAAGATCCGTCGGTTGGTCCACGGCGCCGGACGGCCGAAAAAAACCGTGCCGCTGGACGTGTTCGCTCTGGCATAGGGCTCCTGTTACCTTTGAACCTTTAATTGCCTCACGCGTGCGTGATACGGCATTAATCGTTGGCGCCGGCAGCGGTTTGAGTGCCGCGCTGGCCCGCGCTTTCACCGGCGCGGGGCTTGAGTGCGTGCTGGCCGCCCGCCACACCGAAAAATTGAAACCGTTATGCGACGAGACGGGTGCTTTGAGCATTCAGTGCGACAGCTCGCAGCCCGACGACGTCAACGCGCTGTTCACGCAATTGGATACGCGCGGCACGGCACCGCGAGTGGTTGTCTACAATCCAAGCTCGCGGGTCAAGGGCCCGCTGGTTGATCTGGATCCGAAAAAAGTGGCGGAGGCGATTGCGACCACGGCGTACGGCGGCTTCCTCGTCGCGCAGGCGGCGGTGAAACGCATGCTGCGGCAGGGTGCCGGCACCATCATTTTCACCGGCGCGTCGGCCAGCGTGAAGGGTTACGCCCTGTCGGCGCCGTTTGCGATGGGCAAATTCGCTTTGCGCGGGCTCGCGCAAAGCATGGCGCGCGAGCTGGCGCCGCAAAACATTCACGTCGCGCACGTGGTGATCGACGGCGGCATCAGCTCCGCGGAAAAACGCGCGCCGCCGGACAAACCCGACAGCCTGCTCGACCCGGATGCGATCGCGCAGACCTACGTTCATCTGTTCAAGCAACCCAGAAGCGCCTGGACATGGGAAATTGAATTGCGCCCGTGGGTCGAACGATTCTAAGATCCCGCCCTGGGAAGTATGCGCGGATATATCGCCGCGTTTTGTAATGCGCCCTAAGAGGAATGGCACTTACTTAAGCCTCACCGGCATAGGCGTATGAGGCGAATCGGTTGAAAGTAAAGAGAAAGGCTGGCTGGGATTGGTAAGATGTTGTCGCCAAACAAAGCATCCACCTTTCCCGG
>JAYVME010000493.1:0-7322 GCA_043759115.1 Betaproteobacteria bacterium
TGAACTGTATCGTCGCCGCCGTGTTGTTTGAGCAGTTTCCGCAATTGCCCGAAGGCGAACTGTCGCGCTTGCGCGCGAGTCTCGTCAATCAGCATAGCCTCTACGAGACCGCGCAGCTGATAGAGCTTGGCAGTCACCTGCTGCTAGGCGAAGGGGAGCTCAAAAGCGGTGGCGCGCAACGTCCGTCGATTCTGGCCGATGGGCTCGAGGCTCTGCTCGGCGCGGTTTTTCTGGATGGCGGCTTCGACGCCGCGCGCGCGGTGGTGCGGCGTTTATTCGAGCAGCCGCTCAAAACAGTCGATCCGCAGACTTTGGGCAAGGATGCCAAGACTTTGTTACAGGAATTTCTGCAGGCGCGCCGCGTGGCGTTGCCTCTATACTCGGTGATCGCAACCGCGGGCGAGGCTCACGAGCAGAGCTTTCGCGTCGAATGCGCGATTCCCGAACTCAATATCCGTACTCAGGGCGAAGGCGGCAGTCGTCGCGGCGCCGAGCAGGTCGCGGCGCGGCGCGCCTATGATCTCGGGAAAGAAATATAGATGAGTCAGAAACCAGAAGTATTCCGTGCCGGCTATATCGCCATCATCGGGCGGCCGAATGTCGGCAAATCGACGTTGCTCAACAGCCTTGTTGGGCAAAAAGTCAGCATCACCTCGCGCAAACCGCAAACCACGCGCCAGCGCATCACCGGCATTCTGACCCGCGACGATGCGCAGTTGATGTTTGTGGATACCCCCGGATTCCAGACCCGTCACGTAAGCGCGCTCAACCGGCATATGAATCGCGCGGTCACCCAGGCGCTGGCCGACGTCGATGTAATCCTGCTGGTCATCGAGGCGGGGCGGTTCAGCCCGGAAGACCGCGAGTTGCTGGCGCTCCTGCCGGTCAAGCGGCGGGTACTGCTGGTTATCAATAAAATTGACCGCCTCGCCGATCGCGGGTTGTTGCTGCCGTTCATAACCGAGGTGAAGGGCGCTCATGATTTTGCCGAAATCGTTCCGGTCTCCGCGAACAAAGGCCACGGTGTTGCCGGGCTTGCGCAAACGATCAGCCGTTACCTGCCCGCGCAGCCGGCATTGTACGGGGCGGACGAGATCACGGAGTCGAGCGAGCGTTTTCTGGCCGCCGAACTGATACGTGAAAAATTGTTTCGACTGCTCGGCGACGAACTGCCTTATGCCTGCGCCGTGATAATCGATAAATTTGCCATCGAGGGCAAGCTGCGCCGCATCCATGCTTCCATCATCGTTGACAAGGAATCGCACAAAGGCATCATCATCGGCGCACAGGGCGCGCAATTGAAGGCGATCGGCACCAAGGCGCGTCTCGACATGGAAAAATTGTTCGGCGGCAAGGTTCATCTTGAGCTATGGGTCAAGGTCAAGCGCGGCTGGACCGAGAACCAGCAAGTGCTGAAGCAACTCGGCTATGGCTGATGCCGGCAGGGTGCGGCGCGAAGCGGAACCCGCATTCGTGCTGCACAGTTACCCGTTTCGGGAAACCAGCCTGATTATCGAGGTTTTCACGCGCAATCATGGTCGCATGGCGCTGGTCGCGCGCGGCGCGCGCCGGCCGCGTTCGGCGCTGCGTGGAGTGCTGCTGGCGTTTCAACCGCTGTTACTGAGCTGGGGTGGCAAGAGCGAGTTGCGCACACTGTACAAGGCGGAGTGGCAGGGCGGACTGCCTCAACTGAAGGGGCGCGGCCTTTTGTGCGGCTTCTATTTGAACGAACTCGTGTTGAAGCTGCTCGCGCGCGACGATGCGCATGAAATGCTCTACGATACCTACCATGCGACGCTTATTACGCTGAGCAATGGCGGCGACCACGCGATCACGCTGCGCCGCTTCGAGCAACATCTGCTGAAGGAGGCGGGTTATGCACTGGCGCTGGATCGCGATGCGGCCAGCGGCGAAATGATCCGCGCGGACCGTGATTATCAATATCTGATTGAGCGCGGGCCGGTAGAGTGCGCGGGCGGCAACGGCGGATCGCATGAAAACCGGTTAGAATTGGCGGGGCAGACGCTGCTCGATATGGGGCGCGACGACTATTCGAGCCCGGTCACGCTGCAGCAAAGCAAGGCATTGATGCGCACGCTGATCAATCACTGCCTCGGCAATCAGACTCTCAATACCCGTCAGCTATTAAAGGACTTGCAACAACTATGACGCGCCTGAGCGTCAACCTCAACAAGATCGCGCTGTTGCGAAATGCCCGCACGCTGGGAATCCCGAGCGTAACCCGCGCGGCGACGATCGCTCTGGATGCCGGTGCTCACGGCATTACGGTTCATCCACGACCCGATGGCCGGCATATCCGGATCGACGACGTGCGTGAACTCTCGGCGCTGCTTAAAAACCGGCCGCATGCCGAATTCAATATCGAGGGCAATCCGTTTGAGGGGCTGATCGACATTGCGCGCACCGTATTGCCGCAGCAATGCACCCTGGTGCCCGACGATCCGGGTGCGATTACCTCCGATCATGGTTGGGACCTAAAGCGCGACGGCAGGCGTCTGGCGCCGCTGATTGCCGAATTGAAGTCGCTGGGCATACGCGTCAGCCTCTTTATGGATCCGCTGCCGGACGCGATGTCGGCGGCACGCACACTCGGCGCCGACCGTGTTGAACTCTACACCGAACCTTACGCTGGTTCGTTTGGCGGCGCGACCGAAAACGCCGTGCTCATGCGTTATGCCGGTGCTGCGCGTGCGGCGCGGAATGCCGGTCTGGGCGTGAATGCCGGCCATGATCTGAACCAGCTGAATCTGCTGAATTTTCTGTCTGCCGTGCCCGCGGTGCTGGAGGTTTCTATTGGTCACGCGCTGATAGCCGACGCGATCGAAGCCGGGCTCGCGCCGACGGTGCGCGCCTATCTTGCGGCAATCGCCGCCACCGCTCTCGCATGATCTACGGTATCGGTGTCGACATAGTGGAACCGCAGCGCGTTAAACGCCTGCTCGACAAGTACGGCGAACGCTTCGCTCGGCGCGTGCTGACGGAGCGCGAATGGCCAGGCTATGCGCGGACAATCAATCCGACCTTGTTTATCGCCAACCGTTTTGCGGCGAAGGAGGCTTTCTCCAAAGCCATGGGCACCGGTTTCCGTTATCCGGTGACGCTGCAATGCATCAGCGTCGTGCCGGACCGCCGCGGCAAGCCCGGATTCGAGTTTCATCCCACGCTCGCCCGCCTCGTCGCCGACGAGGGGATTACCGGACACTTTGTGACGATCAGCGACGAAAAAAGTCTGGCGTGCGCCTGCGTCGTACTGGAAAAACCGTGAGCACGCTGCGCCAGATCTCGCACGGGCCCGTAATGCTCGACGTCGCCGGCACCGAACTCACCGACGAGGACCGCCAGCGCCTCGCGCATCCGCTGGTGGGCGGCGTGATCCTGTTTTCGCGCAACTACGCCACACCGCAACAACTGGCCCAACTGACGCACGACATTCACGCGGTGCGCCAGCCGCCGTTATTGATCGCGGTCGATCACGAAGGCGGGCGGGTGCAGCGCTTTCGCGACGGATTCACCACGTTGCCGGCGATGCGCGAGCTCGGTGCAGCGTGGGATGGCGAACCGGCACGCGCGCGCAAACTTGCGGAGGCGGTCGGCTATGTGCTGGCTGCCGAGCTGCGCGCGCGCGGCGTCGATTTGAGCTTCACTCCGGTGCTCGATGTCGATCACGGCAATAGCAGCGTCATCGGCGATCGCGCGTTTCACAGCGACCCGCGTGCAATCGGCGATCTCGCGCTAAGCCTGATGCGTGGTCTCAGTCTCGGCGGCATGTCCGCCGTCGGCAAGCATTATCCGGGACACGGCCATGTCAAGGCCGACTCGCATCACGAAATGCCGGTCGACGAGCGGCCGTTGGAGGCGCTCGAAGCGTCCGATCTCAAGCCGTTCCGGCGGCTGATTGAAAACGGGCTCGGCGGCGTTATGCCGGCGCACGTGGTGTATCCTGCGGTGGATTCGAAACCCGCCGGATTTTCCGAGATCTGGTTGAAACAGATCCTGCGCCGCCAGTTGGGTTTCAACGGCATGATATTCAGCGACGACCTGTCGATGGCGGGTGCGAGCGCCGCGGGCGACGTGGTCGAGCGCGCTGATGCGGCATTTCGCGCCGGCTGCGATATGGTGCTGGTGTGCAACGATCCACGTTCAGCCGATCAATTGCTGGCCAAGCTCGATTACACGATGCCGGCGACTTCGCTTGCGCGTCTGGCGCGCATACACGGGCGCGGCGGCCCGGAGTCTACCGTGCAGTTACAACACGATCGCTATTACCTCGATGCGGTCGCCGCTGTCCGCGCGATCGGCGTCAACAGCGGCGATCTTCCGCTCTACCGCTAACGGTCAGCGGCGCACAGCAACACACTGTCATGAAATTCTCGCTGAAGTGCCGGGATTGTCCGCGCCTGGCGGGATTCCTGGACAAAGTCCGGCGCGAACATCCGGATTACCACGCGCGGCCCGTCGCGCCGTTCGGTGCCACCACACCGCGCCTGCTGATCGTCGGTCTGGCGCCCGGCATGCACGGTGCGAACCGCAGCGGACGACCGTTTACCGGTGACTTCGCCGGCGTTCTGCTGTATCAGACGTTACATCGCTTCGGCCTGGCGAGTGCCGCTGAATCAGTGCATGCCGCGGATGGCTTGCAGCTTATCAGTTGCCGCATCACCAATGCGGTGAAATGTCTGCCCCCGCAAAACAAGCCTGAATTGGCGGAGATCAAACAATGCAACCGCTACCTGCGGGCCGAGCTTGGAGCGATGGGGCAGGGCAGCCTGGTGCTGGCGCTGGGCACCATCGCGCATCAGGCGGTGCTGATGGCGGTTGACGTCAGAAAATCATCGTTTCCGTTCCGGCACGGCGCTCGTCACGAACTGCCGAACGCCCTCGCGCTGTACGATAGCTACCATTGCAGCCGCTATAATACGCAGACGCGCCGCCTCACGCCGGCAATGTTCGAAGCCGTATTCGCCGACATCTCAAACCACCTGCGATCGCGCTGAGTGTTCGACCCCATCGAATTCATCGCCAATCTGCCGCACCTGCCGGGCGTTTACCGCATGCTGAGCACGGCGGGCGACGCACTTTATGTCGGCAAAGCGGGTGACCTCAAGAAGCGGGTCTCCTCCTATTTTCAAAAGCAATCGGGATTGTCGCCGCGCATCCGGCTGATGCTGGGCCAGGTGCATGCAATCGAGACCACCGTGACCCGCTCCGAGGCCGAAGCGCTGATCCTCGAGAACAATCTGATCAAGGCACTGAACCCGCGCTACAACATACTTTTCAGGGACGACAAGTCCTATCCGTATCTCGCGTTGACGCGGCATGAATTTCCGCGTCTGGCATTTCACCGCGGCAGCCTCGATCCGCGTACCCGCTATTTCGGACCGTTTCCGAACACCGGCGCCGTGCGCGAAAGCATGCAATTGCTGCAAAAGGTTTTCCGGCTGCGCACTTGTGCCGACAGCGTGTTCGAGAATCGCTCGCGGCCGTGCCTCTTGCACCAGATCCGGCGCTGCACGGCGCCGTGCGTCAAGCGCGTGAGCGCCGCCGACTACGGCGACGACGTGAAAAACGCCGAATTATTCCTGCACGGCAAGGATGACGAGGCCGTCGAACGACTGATCGCGCGCATGAATACCGCGGCCGAGAACCAGAATTACGAACAGGCGGCGGTATTCCGTGATCAAGTCGGTGCATTGCGCCGGGTTCGCGAAAAGCAGTTTGTCAGCAGCAGTGTTGCACGCGACGCCGACATCGTCGCCTGTGCGATCGACGGCGAAATCGCATGCGTCAATCTCGTCATGATTCGCGGCGGTCATCACTTGGGCGACAAGAATTTTTTTCCGCGTAATGCCGCTGGGCACGACGCGCCGCGCATCGTCGAGGCGTTCATCAGCCAGCATTACGCGGGCGCCGGCGCGCCACCGGTCATCGTGGTCGGCAATAACGTGGACAGCGGCGCGCTCGCGCAGTTTTTGAGCGGCTATGCGGAGCATAAAGCGGAGCACAAAGCTGATCACAAAGTGCAGATTGTGGTGAATCCAGCGGGTGAGCGCCGTGTGTGGCTCGACATGGCGCTGAAGAACGCGCAACTCGGCGCGAGTCAGCAGTTGGGCCTGCACGCCAGCCAGGAGGCGCGGTTGCAGGCATTGCAGCAGGCATTGGGGGCGACCGAAGCGATCCAGCGCATTGAATGCTTCGACGTGAGCCACACGATGGGCGAGGCCACGGTTGCATCGTGCGTGGTGTACGACCAGGCGGCGATGCAGAAAGCCGAATACCGGCGCTTCAACATCAGCGGCATCGAGCCCGGCGACGATTACGCGGCAATGCGCGATGTATTGAACCGGCGCTATCGTCGCATCGTCGCCGGTGAAGGCAAGTTGCCGGATCTGGTGTTGATCGATGGCGGCAAGGGCCAGTTGGGCGTAGCGTGCGAGGTTTTCGCGGAACTGGGGTTGTCGGACGTGCCGCTGGTCGGCGTCGCCAAGGGCGCGGAACGCAAGCCGGGCCTTGAGCAATTGATGATTCCCGACCGTGCAAACCCGTTACAATTGCCGGGTGAACATCCGGCGCTGCACTTGATTCAGCAGATACGCGACGAGGCGCATCGCTTCGCGATCCAGGGGCATCGCGCGCGACGCGGCAAAGTCCGCACGACCTCCACGCTGGAAAGCATAGCGGGCATCGGCGCCAAGCGCCGGCAGAGCCTGCTGGCGCGGTTCGGCGGGTTGAAAGGACTGCTGTCGGCAAGCGTCGACGAACTGGCGCAAGTCGAAGGCATCAGCCGCGAACTTGCCGCGCGTATTTACGACCAGCTGCACTGACTACGACCAGCTGCACTGACATGCCGTTTAACATACCGAACCTGCTGACGTGGCTGCGGATCCTGTTGATCCCGCTGTTTGTCGGCATTTTCTATTTCGAAAAAAGCTGGGTTTCGCTGCCCAACCAGAATCTGGTCGCGACCGTTATTTTCGTGCTGGCGGCGGTCACCGACTGGCTGGACGGCTGGCTGGCGCGCAAGCTCAACCAGATGTCCGCATTCGGCGCGTTCCTCGACCCGGTCGCCGACAAACTGATGGTCGCGGCCGCGCTGATCGTTCTGCTGCAACTCGGCCGCGTCGATGCGATTGTCGTGCTGATCATCATCGGGCGCGAAATCGCGATTTCGGCCCTGCGCGAGTGGATGGCGCAACTGGGCGAATCGAAAAGTGTCGCGGTATCGTTTCTGGGCAAGCTCAAAACCGCTTTGCAGATGATCGCCATCCCGATGTTGCTCTATGACGATCTGCTCGGTGTTTTCG